>JAIORK010000026.1 GCA_021108215.1 bacterium
TTACGCAAAAAGGTCTTCTGAGTTGAATGTGTCGCACTATAAGTTACAATTCACCTTTTTTCCAATTACTGTTTTCTTGAATTGCCTTTTTTACTCTATTTTGTCATAATTTACGTCTACACCCAGCATTTCTTCATTATTTTAATTACATGTCTGAGGGGGGCGCTTATGTTTAAAAAAAGTATCCTGGTATTTAGCTTCGTACTTTTTTGCATGTGCATTACGCCGGCCGCGTGGTCCGCGACATTCACTGTTACCAGCAATCTGGATGCCGGCCCCGGAACTTTACGGGACGCAATTATACTGGCCAACAGCAATGGCAATCCTACTGTGCGGGATACGATCGACTTCAGCCTGCCTTTTCCCGGCAATGTTATTGTCTTGCTTTCAGCTTTGCCGACTATTGTGGAAAATGTACAAATCCTGGGTAACAATAGCGGTAGTTTTGTGAAACTCGTTGGCGGCGGAGCCATGTTTTTTAGCGGGATTTCGATTAATGACCCGGCCAATGCACAAATCATACTCACTGATCTAAGTTTGGTGGCATTTAACTACGCGGTCCATGTTCAATCCAGCAATGTCATTATCTATCATTGTTGGTTTGGTACGGATTGGGCGGACAATATTTCAGCCGGGCAGAACAGTTACGGCATCTATGATGTAGGGAGCAACCTGTCAACCTACGGAGGTTCCGGCTCCTTGTTTCGTAATGTTATTGTGCAAAGCTCCATTGCCGGTATTTATTTGAATGGCAGCACCAATACTCGTATTTGGGGTAACTATATTGGTGTGGACAATGCCGGAAGTGCTGTGCTAGGCAGCCAAACCACAGGTATTATGCTGCATGATACTACGGCTGTGACTGTAGGCGGTAGTTTTACCGGTTCCAATGGTAATGTAATTTCAGGGAATGTAAATGGTATTATTTTGGAGGGAACTGCTTGTACCAATAATACTGTCTCAGGCAATATCATTGGCTTGTCTTTTGATCAATCCTCAGCTATTGCAAATACGGATATGGGTGTGCATCTGTACAATGAAGCTAATAACAATTTTATTGGCACTACTGCTGCCGGTAGTTACAATGTGATTGCCGGCAATGGAACCGGTGTGGGGATCACCAATGCCGGTATTTTTATAAGCGGATCTCCGGCTCCTTATGAGAATTTTATTCAGAATAATTATATTGGATTAAATACTTCCAATGCGCCTTTTTCCAATCAAAAGGGTATTTATATTATGAATGGTGTTGGCAACTTAATCGGCGGATTTCGTGATGCCAACATGGGAAATGTGATATCAGGCAATACGGATGGAACAGTAAATTCAGGTGGTATTGTATGTCAGGATGAGGGCAATACCATTAGTGGTAATTATATTGGCACGGATGATACTGGTGTCAACGCGGTTCCCAATTATTGCGGAATAAGTATAGAAGCTGACGGCAATATGGTCGGTGTGACGCTTACTGCCAAGGATACTCAGAGAAATGTGATTAGTGGTAACACGTATCGTGGGATTCAAATAAGCGACGCAGTAGGTACCAGCATTGCGGGGAATTACCTTGGTCTGACAGCCGATGGCGCGACCGGCTTGGCCAATGGGTATGATTCGATTTATCTCGGCAGCACTGCAACGCAGACTTTAATTGGCGGTAATCACGATAATTTGCGTAATGTAATTGCCGGTAGTAATGGAAATAATTTTGCCATTCACTGCGTCGGTTCTAGTAATAATATGGTTGTCAATAATTATGTCAATTGTAATGCTGCTGGGACCGTATCGGACACGACCTTTCAGAACCAGGAATCCCTGCGCATGAACAATCTGACCGGCGTGAATCCAGCCTATGGCAATTATGTGGCAGACAATTATTTGTGCACAGAGGTCGGTCTCTCTGACGCGCATGGCAACACCTTTGTAGGAAATGCCTTTGGTGTGCTGCCTAATGGGACAGAGGTTACGTGGAGCTCGCCTTATCCGGAAGGTATTACCATTTGGAATGGCGCAACTGGAAACATGTTTGGCTTAAAGGGTGGACAGGGAAATTTATTTGCAGGTCAACCTTTAAATGATGGAATACGCATTAATGGCGGCACCTGTCTTCAGAATGGAATATATGGGAATACAATTACAGGGATGAGTCTACTGCCAATTAATCTTCTCAGTGGCGCGAATCTTGGTTATGCGGCTCCTGTAATATCCGTGGCAACCACAGAATATGGTGTTACCATCACTGCCAATGCATCCACGGATTATGTGGAAGTATTTCTGGCCGGACGCGATTATGGCAATAATCCGGAAGGGAGTTTGCGGTACTTGGGTATTGCCGCTAATCTTTTTGGCAATACTTTCTGGTTCCAACCCAGTGGATATGTTTCAGGCGACTGGATTGCAGCAACCTGTTCGGATATTAGCAACAATACCTCAATGTATTCCGCCGCCTATCAGGTCAGTGCGCCACCCACTGCCACATTCACAACCACGCCGACCTTTTCAGCTACGCCGACCCATACTTCTTCGGCAACGCCTACCTTGACTGCGACAGATACCGCTACTCTTACCACAACTTATACCATTACTACTACTGACACTCCGACAGCTACCATAACACCAACTGTTACAGATACTCCCTATATGACTGCCACACCAACCGCCACCATAACTTCAACAACTACAAATACTCCTTATGTTACTGCTACCCCAACCGCCACGGCAACAGCAACTATAACATCAACCTCCACAAATACCCCGTATGTGACAGCCACACCCACAGCTACTATTTCACCTACGTCTACTGTGACCATCACACCCACGTTGGCTGTCGGCACGGAATTACCGGAGTTTGGAATGTACGGCGGAATTCCAGCTTATCCGATTCCTGCAAAAGATACGCTGAATTTCGTGGTGCCTGGCGGTTCGCAACACGGAGAAGTGACCATATCCGTATTCAATCCCAATGGTGAACAAATAGCGCAATTGCATGAATCCACCAACCCCGGAACCAACCTCCTGATCTGGAATTGTCAGGATATTCCGGCAGGTGTGTACTACGTTATTATGGTATTAAACAACGGACAAACGGAGAAATTTAAAATAGCGATTCAAAAATAAATAGCCCACCCCGGACAAATCCGGGGTGGGCTGCGGAGCGGGATAAAATAATCTAATACCTTAAGGTTTCCTTTATTTTTGGGCAGATCTCGGACCCACCCCTACAATGTTTTTTTCCGATTGCCACCGATTCACCACTGGCGTACAATACTCCTGTTTTCATCATTTTTATCAGGAGGATTGTTATGATCGGACTCAAATCCATCAGCAAACTGGCCAAAGTTTTGCAATCAGATGCCTCGCCTTGGCAGGTAGCTGTCGCGGCTGCCTTGGGCGTGGTCCTGGGCATGCAGCCGGCCAACGGCCCGCAAAGTCTGGTTCTCTTTATCTGCATCTTCTTTCTCAATGTCAATATCGGTGCCGCATTTTTAAGTGCCGCCCTCTTTGCCTTGGTGGGCGGTTTACTCGACCCGGTAGCCCATAAAATCGGGTATGCCCTGCTAAGCGGCAACGAGACCTTGACCCCGCTCTGGACCAGCTTCGCCAACATGCCCATTGTTCCTTTTACACGTTTTAACAACACAGTTGTGCTTGGCAGTCTGATACTGGGGTTGCTGCTATTTGTTCCGGTCATGCTCGCAACCAAATATTTGATTGTTTATTACCGCGCCCGCTGGCGCGATAAAGTGGCCAAATCCAAACTGGTGAGTTGGCTCAAACTGACAAAAATTGCAACTCTTTTTGGATTTGGAGGACTGAAGGGATGACGATGACCAAAAACAAAAAACCTAAAAAATCCGGACCCATCCGTTTAAGCTATACCATCCCGGCAGTCGTGCTGCTGGCACTGGCTGTGCTCTTCAATCTTTTCTTTCTCAACACAGTACTCAAATACAGTCTGATCGCAGCCGGTGAGATGGCTGTGGGTGCCAAAGTAGACATTGCCTCGGTCTCTTTTAAATTCAAGCAGCTTTCCATCACGATTAATCAACTGGCCATTACTGACAGAGACGCACCCATGAAAAATCTTATTCAGGCTGAGCGCATTCAGGGCGCACTCAAGCCCTTGCCCTTACTCTCGAAGAAAATTGTAATTTCCGAACTTGAAGTCTCAGGATTGCAATGGGGGACAGCCCGCAAAACCTCCGGCGCGCTGCCGCCGGGGCGTCAAAAAAATATCGCCGAGCGTATGGTAGGCAAAGACAGCGGCACTGCCAAACTGCTCACCGGCATCAAGGAAAAAAGCGCAGACAAAGCCACCAGTCTGCCGGCCTGGCAGGATGTGCAAAATGCCAAGGACCAGATCGCCAACCTCTCGCTGGAAGGCGTGATCAAGCCGGAGGAACTGGAAAGTGTCAAGCAGGCCCAAGCTGCAAAACAGACATATCAAAATAAATCGGCTGCTTATGACAAGCATATAAACTCCCTGGATATTCAGGCCAAGCTCGATGCAGTCAAACCGGCTTTGGAAGATCTAAAAAATATTCAGGTCAACTCCTTACAGGATGCGGCCGCTGCCAAAACAAAAATCGAAACAGCGCAACAAAAAATCAAAGAATTAAATGCGCTCAAAGACCAAATCAATGACCTTCAGAAACAGGCAAAAAATGATTTCGGTGAAACCAAAAATCTACAAAACCGGATCAATACCTGGCAGAACCAGGATATGAAATCCCTGACCACCAAGCTCAAGCTACCTTCGCTCTCCTTTGGCAGCCTCACTGAAGCTCTGGTCGGACCTGTCTGGCTTTCCAAAATCCACAAATTTGTGGCGCTAAGCAACACCGCACGCAAATATATGCCAACGCGCAAAAAAAATGCAAAAAAAACCGAGCAGCCGCGTATGCGTGGTGTGGATGTCTATTTCCCGCATCCAGCCGAACCACCGGCTTTCCTGATTGGAAAAATTATTTTGACCGGCACCACCGGCGGCGAGGGCAAAGCAGGGACCCCGATTAATTTTTCCGGCAATGCCTCCAATCTCACATCCGACCCCCGCTTGTTGGGCATCCCGGCCAAAGCCGATCTTGGGGGCAGCCAATCCGGGCGCAGCTATACGGTGACCGCTGTCCTGGACCATACTCAGGATATTGCCAAAGATACTGTCAGACTCAATGCCTCTGGTCTTTCCCTCGCGGATATGGAACTACCAAAATCCGATTACCTGCCCCGCTTTGACCAGGGCAGCATGGCAATCGAGAGCAGCTTCATGATGGATGGTGAAAAACTCACTGCGACGCTCAAGGCTGTGTTGGGCAATCTCAAAGCACCTGCCAAAAAATCCGGTGACAATGATCTGGTAGCTGATCTCTGGCAGGGTGTGGACAAAGTTAACATCAATGCCACGGTCTCCGGAATCGGTGATAATCTGGATATCAAAATCACATCTGATCTGGACAAACTTCTCAATAAGCGTCTCAATGACATGGCAGGTGAAAAACTGGGAGAATTGCGCAACAAGCTCAAAGCTGAGATCAACAAATACAGCCAAGACAAACAAAAAGAACTCATGGACCAATACGGACTTTCCAAAAACAGCACACTGAACAACCTGACAGGTGCGCAAAATTCCGTACAGGCAAAAATTGATGATTTCAAAAAACAGATCAGCGAAAAACAAAATGCCGGCAAACAGGCGGCTGACCAGAAGAAAAAAGCTGCGGAAGATGAATTGAAGAAAAAAGCAAACGATCAGTTGAAAAATTTATTTTAACCATATGTGTCCAAAAAAGCGGCAACAAATCGAAATCATCATTAGTACTTATTTCAACATATCTGCTTCGATGTAATTCTTACAGCCATTTGAGCTTTTCCATAATATTCAATGCGTCTTTATCAAGTCTTGAAAAAGCAAACCATTTTTTACCAAGATCTTTAAGTGAAGCCCCGATGTGATACACATTCTTTTTGTCGATGATCAAAAATCGATCATGTGATTTTCTGAATATCTTTACTTCAATAGATGAATATTGAGTATTATATTTTTCCAGATCAAGACGAAGTTCTTTAGAAATACTTTTCGTCAAAATCGTTGCCGCAACTTTCCTGCGCCGCTTGGCAAACAATGTCAATACTGTATCATCGACATAGTTGTCAATGAGAATGATCGATTTCTTCGCACCTCTGATAACATCCGCGACAAATTGATATGCATCAAATACCTGTCCGTTAAAAAAGATCCCTTGCTTGGGCTGGATATTAGCTGTTTCCAGAGCTTTAAAGACTTTTTCAAAGTTCTTATTGATATCTAATCAATACATTGACTGATTGTGCTCCACAGCATTCATCCGATTAAAAAGAACTTGGTTTAATTGTAGAAACCTCCGCATCTCAACAAAAGTACGTATAATTCTGATATTAACTTCTATCGCCTTATCATTTGTAAGAACACTTGATATGTTTGCAATACCCTGCTCTGTAAAAACATATGGCAAAAACCCTCCAAAATTCCTCCTCGAAGGTATCGCATTTTGCGATACCAGAATGTTTACTTCATCGCCCGTCAGTTGAAACATGAAATCTCCAGGAAATCTTTTCCTATTCCTTTTTACTTGCTCTCTTAATCGTATTGTTTTCACCTCATAAAGCTCAGCTAAATCTTTATCCAGCATTACCCGCAACCCACGTATTGTATAAATTTTTTCTCTGATTTTTTCTTTGCTAATCATTGCCAATTCCTTGGTCATCATCTTTCTCCTTTTTTCAATCGCTTGAAAATACCCACAGTATAGCTCTACTGTAGTTAGACGATGAAAAAGAAAAAACAATGCACTTTGATTTGATTTTTTTGATATTTTTAGAAAAGGATAGTCGACAATTCATTTTTGCACAGCTACCCCACCATGAGCGTCGCACTCAAAGTAGCACAAGCATTGGGCGTAAAATTGTCCGGGATGATGAAAAAAATGGAATGAATTATTCGGTGTCCAAGTTCAAATATTCAATTAAAAAGACTATTTGACTATTTGTAGAACAGATTACAGAAATTTACTCTCTATTAATTGGGCACAGATAATCGTTGGTTTACCCCAAGTATACTCTTTGATTTGTGGCGGATTTATTTCACTAATATTCACAAGCCACTCCCAAAATAACTTTACTTGATCATAGACAACATCAAGCTTTATTTCATGTTCTCCGACAGTAATTTGATATTTACAAATATATTTTTGATCTAATCTATCATAAACAATGCCGGGTGCGCCACAACTCACAGTTGGTTGATTAGAAAACAAGCAATAATTATGCCCTTCATGTATCCAAGCAATAGTACCAAGTATTGGATAGCTAATATCACCGCCAGACATAAGCTCCTTGCTTATATGTTGTAGATAATTTCTACAGTTTCTTACTGGTTTAATCATATTCTAGCAATTCTTTGCGTTTCGGATGCTTTTTCGGAATTAACGGAATTACCTTTATAATTTCATAAAAGCGGTCAAAATAATCCACCAATCCGTGCGCTGAAATATAACTTCTTATTACTATTGTGGAATCAATCGCAACTTTTGAATCATCAGTAGCCTGAATCATAGCTTTTTCAAAACCAATATACAATTGATCTAAAATCAAAAGACACTTTTTGGCAGTATCAAACAAAATTACATATTTTTCTTGTGGCGTTCGACGCTTATCGGATTCGTGATCGTATCGACCATCCATATTTTTTCTCCTAATTTCTATGTTTAGTGTCAATTATACCGATTATCCGAACAACGCTGCCTTCTTTTTTGCACCTTTCCTGAGGATTACGTAGGACACAAACGCAACTAGAGCCAAAGCACCATGGAGTTTACTTTGACTTCCGAGCGTAGTGAAGAGCACAATATTGAATACCCAAAATAGAGCTACTATTCCAACAGTCCAAGCCTTTCCAATTGAGCGCCGCATAAATACGAACCGAATGAGTATTGGTGGAGCAAGCCCTATACTCCATGTAATAAAAAATGAAAGAAAGAGAGCCAAGCCCCATTGCTTTCCAAATAAATATGACATAATCGGAGATTCCTTCAGATTTGCATCAGCGGTAGATGTTTCTTTAACACCAACTTTCCTTACCCCTTCGAGGTTGAGAGAATTAATTATTCTGTCTGTAATCGGCTTCAACAAAAAAGATGCAGCTTCATGATATGAGATTGTGAGCGTGATTGATTTTTCAGCAGCCATTATTCTTACGAGCCGCACTCTAAACTCTCCGTTCCCTTTCACGGCTTGTCTCTTATATTCGATCAAAAATACGATAATACCGTTAATAGATGTTTTCTGCGTACCAACCCATAAAATAACCTTCCTATCAACTGCTTTCATTGAACGAATCACATTCTTCTTTAACGCAGCATCTACTTCTCTTACATCCTGTATACTTGTAGCCAGAGCATCAGCTTGCGTCAATAAAAGCTGTGGGTAATAACGAACATTAAGAATGCCCAACGTATTACCTTTATCGTCATAATAATTTGCGGCGAATGGTAATTTCGAGGCTTCTTGTTCAATTCCAGATAAATCAAGTCCAGATTCAGCAGCAGAATCCAATGTGATTCGTTGATTTCCAGAAAGAACAACCCAATTTTTCGGAAGTTCTATTGACACACCCTTGGGTAGACTAACCTGCACAAAATTATCAGTCGCATATGCCACTGCATGAGTGGCAAATAAAACCGCGACGATTGCGATAATTTTCCATGTATTTATTTTCAGTTTCACTAGCCGGCTCCTTCTTTAATGCGCAACATAATCGGTGCAGGAGTTCAAATAGTCAAATATATCCCTTAATTGAACATTTGAACTCCATCACATTCACCAATCATGCCGGATATTATTCATCCGATCAATTTATTATTCGGTGACTGGATATTCGGAGCTTCAGCGCGGCCGGAACATGATATCTATATTGGGCGCGGGAACCGCGCCCCTACAATAAAATCTTTTGCACCCGGCCGATCTGTCCATCAATTAACCGGACTTTGATCCCGTGTGGATGCGAGGGCGACTTGGTCAACAAATCTTTTACAATCCCCTCGGTTAATTGCCCGCTGCGCTGATCCTGCTTCAAAACAATCGCAACCTTTAACCCGGGTTTTATGTCCGCGCGTCGTTGTCCGTTCATTTGGTTATTCATCCTTTTAGTTACTGATCTTGCTAAGCGGTGTTTGTGCACACATCAACTCCGGCACCCCACCACTTGGAATTCTTTCGCAAACCAATTGCTTATTTTCGTCGAATCCAAGCCGACATTGCCAATCCGGGGCGGGCCGTTTTTTTCTTGATGCCGGGATAAGCGCTGTAATAAATGCTCAGAATAATTACCTTTTTTAAGTATTTTTTCTCCTAAATCATAGAGACTAACTTGTTCTTCTCCCCCCAAATGGAACAATCCCGGGGTTTCTTTGCAAAAAAGATGCATCACGACTTCGGCCAGCTCCTGGCAATCAATACAACTGCGCAATTCATCATAAAACAAGGTCATGGGCAGCTTGCGCTTGAAGCGTTTCTCGATAAAATCAACCGCGCCTTTGGTCCCGGTGACGGAATCACCGGTCGGCAAGGCCAATCGAACAATACAATGTTTCTCAGCTTTTTGAATTTCTTTTTCCGCCTCCAAAAATGTCCGGCCCACAACACTGACCGGGTCTGTTGCATGTTTTTCCAAATAGCCATTGGCAGGCGGACGATTTCCGGAAAAAACCAAGTCACTGCCTAAATACATGATATAGGCGGATAATCCGAAAAGGTCTATAATATTGGTGGTGCCTTTGACGTTGATATTTCTTGCCCACTGCGGATTTGCTTCACAAGCATCTAAATCACACACGCCCATTCCGTGAATAACATGAGTTGGGCGGAACGTGTCTTTAATTTTTGATAATGCTGCATAGTCATTGATGCATACGGAATAGACATTTTCCCCTTCCGGAATGGCCATTTGTACGGGCCGGACAGCATAGAGTTGTTCTGCCGGTAAAAGTTCGCTTAACCGCTGAAAAATCGGCCACCCGTGAATCGAGGTGACACCTGTCATCAAGACCCGCCAATCCTGGGGGATTTGAGGTTTGGGTACTTCATGCAATATATTTGTAAAAAAACTGGAAAATTTCATGTCACCACTCCGTTTTCAACAATCAATAATCGACCCGTGCTGTCCCACTGAGTAAATCGATCCCTTAAGCCCCTCGAAAACAAAGGCACTATCCACAGATTGCACAAATTTCTCAGATTCGATCTAAAAATAGTTGCGAATAATATCATAAATATACGGGATTCGTAAATATTTTTAAAAACCCCTTTCCATAATATATATAATAAATAACTTGTCAACAAATCGCATTCCTGTATAATTATTCCCATTGCAGTAAAAATTCTATTATATGGAGGTAGCATTGTGAGAAAACAAGGTTTACTCGTTTTGGCATTGCTGGCCGGTTGCTTCCTGGCAACGGCAAGTCATGCCGCGCAGGACCGCTCGTTTACGAACATCAACTCCGCAGGAATGTTTGAAGATGTCTATGATTTATTTAAGTACTCCCCCGCGTATCTTCCCTCTTTTCAAAAAGCCGCATTGTGGACCCAGCTCTCCAACTTATTCAACACATCCGATGATCTCATGGATGGTTCAGGTACCAGCTATCTGGTCTTCGGCGGCCAGATGAATCTTATGGACCTGGGACGTGCCGGTATGCTGCTGGATTGGGACAGTGATAGTACTCCCCAAGGTGTTACAGATAACAACAGCCAGTCTGACTCAGGATTTGTCAGCAGCACGGAAGTGGATTATCTGGATACCAATTCGGACGGCATCATTGATGTACGGGCCGAGCGGATTGCAGATATCGAAAAAATATACAATTATTTGGGAAATGATATTTACCTTGTTTATGGCATCGGCGATTTCATGGGCCTGGATGCCGGTGCTTCTTTCCGTGCTTTTTGGCGTAGTTACAACAGCACTTACAATCCCTGGAATAGTTCTCTTTCTTTAAATGAAAACTATGAGGAACATACCTATGACCTTACCACCAATACCGAGACATCGCGTGATGGTTATACACGTACCGGTAACCTGGATTATGGTTATGCACGCTATGACCTTACGGTTGGCGGACGCTCCCAAACGCTGCTCTCCGGTTTTGATTTGGTTGCCAATCTCGGATTTATCCTAAATCCTCACGGCAATGACTATGAATATATCTATGAACGCAATATGGACAGTGATCTTTCCACCACCGGCGAACTCTATGAAAAATACTCCGAAACCGGTATTGAACCGGACAGCGGATATTATCCGGGCACCGGCCTGGGCGGCTTAATTGATCTGCGTAGCGATTATCAATGGAATAAGCAAGTAAAGATCATCGGTGAGGCTTCTTATGAAATTATTAGCTGCGGTATCACTGATGCCAAGCAGGAACGTGAAGATATCTATCGCAACACTTATATGTCCGGACTGGATTTGTATACCGATGAAATTGTGGATACTGAATCCGACACCTATGAAGGCTCGGTCACGGATTCACTGCTTGACCTACGCGTGCGCGGTATTTACCAGGGAGAAGGCTGGCGCCTGGGTATGGGTATCAAAGCCTCTTCTGACACCAGTACCACCGAATGCACAACCACAACCACCTATTCCAATATCAACACAACATCCGGTCGTCCGGTAGCAGTCAATAATTCAACGGTAACAACTGTTAGTAGTGAAAAAAGCGACTACACCTATCGCTCCAATGTCGACACTTTGTCTTTCCCAGTTGGACTCCAAATTGACATCCTCAAAAACATGCCGATTTATTTTGGAGCGGAACACCGGATCACTATCACGGAAGATAGTAACTCCAATGAAGTTACCGAGCGTACCCAGGAAACCACCACCACGGTCTCGGGCGACGGCACCTCAACCAGCACCATCACAGATATTTCGAATGCCATTGATGCCCGTGCCGACTCCACAGTCACAACCAACCATGCTACCTATTATTATTATGGCTTAACCTGGTGGCCCATGGAAAATATCCAGATTGATATGAAAAATGTCTACCGCCTGGACTACTGGCGCGACTTTGAACTGTCTTTTACATTCCATTTCTAAGAAAGGGGTTTAATAATTATGAAAAAAAGTTTTCTTGCCTTATCCGTTTTAATCAGTCTGGGACTTTTGGTGTCCTGCGCTGTGCAGCAGAGTCCGCTCAGCCCAAGCACCACGCTGATCGGACAGTCAAACAGCACGAGTACGCAAAAACCCATTGTGGATGAATCTTCAGTACCATCATCTGCAGCTTTGACCAACCCGGCGGTTTATTACTTTGAAAACCAGGTCACCAGCGCCCGGATGGCCATGGATGCCTCGACCATCAACAGCAGCAACATCCAGGTCTATTACAAAACCTCGGATACAGAAGAAACCCAGGTAACCGGGCTCGGCATTTCCTACAATGCTGCTTTGAAGCAGGTTCAGATCACACCTTCCGGCGGTTGGACTGACAATACCCGCTACCGTGTGCTTTTCACCACCGGTATCCGGACCGCAGCCGGTGCGCCTCTGGATGGCAATGGCAATGGAATTGCTGAAAGCGGAACATTTGACAATAAAAATATGGCGATTTCAATCGGCGCACCCGTAGAAATCATTTATACTTTCATCGCAATCACTGCCGGCGCAGCGCTGGATGATGATGACCCAGTACTAAAATATCTCACTTCCACCAACCTCAACAGCGTGCAGGCTGGTTCCTATATCCATGTCACCCTCACCGTAACGTTTAGCGAGGATGTGGACCAAAGCACTATTTTCGTTAATACAACTACGTTGCATAACAATTTCGGTATTGTGAATAATGCAACCAATGCTGCGGTCTCTCCGGTAAGCGTCACGATGATTGATAATCAGACTATCGAGGGCGTCTTTATCTTGGCAGCGAATGCCCAGTATAAATTGACTATCATGGGCGGCACAAGCGGTGTTCGCTCAGCAGTCGGCAGCACCTACAATCTTCTCCGCGGCCGGCTCTATGGTGGCGAAGATACTGTGATTGAAGCCGCTGACAAAGTGACTCGCTATATCTCCACAGTCCAGGCAGGCGGTGGACTCACCAATGTACCGCCGACAGCCAGTGCCTCCTACTCATCCACACCTCGTTATTGGACTGTTTCTTTTAGTGATACCATGGACCAAACAACCTTAACAACAGCCAACTTCCAATTGGAAGCGACTTATACGACACCCATCCCGGATGAAACCTACAATGTGGGTATCAAAGCCATTGAGATCGTAAATGATACCACCGTGCGACTCTATGTGCCGGATTCATTCTATCCCAACGGTGACAATGTCTCCATGCGGGTAATTGTAAACCGCAATGTTAAGTCAACGGACGGCATCAAGCTGGACGGTGATGGCGATGGTATTGGCGGAGGCACTGAGGATGATTACCGCAGTGGTACCTCAACGGTTGATTCACAACTATAAGCTTCACTAGATTGAACTTGTTTAAAAAAGGCTGGCCGGATTTCCGGTCAGCCTTTTTTATTTCTCCCTAGGAGCTTGAGCATTAAATCGGTTTTTGGATGTTGTCATTCCCGAATGCTCTTATCGGGAATCCAGAGGCTTTGATTTTAAAGGAATTAAAAGTCACTGAATACCCGCTCACTGAGCTTGTCGAAGTGAGCAATATTATAGCCAAATTACCCTCCTGTAGGGAATGGTCGCGACCCATTCCCTACGATTTCCTGATATTTGCATAAAAAAATGGTATATTAATGAAAATAAAGTGCATGAAAATCATCACTTCTCCGTCTAATACATTGGCACCCATTTCTTCTAAAAAGGAGTTTGAAAATGATACAAACCGGTAAATTCCCGATCATTACCCTGGGACTGTTTCTCATACTGATCACCGCGTCGGTGGCACAGGCAGTTACCTATACTGTCACCAGCCGTGAGGATAGCGGCGCCGGCACCTTGCGCGAGGCTGTGCAATTTGCCAATGGAATGCCGGGTGACGATATCATCATATTTTCCTTAGCTAATTCAATTACTGTCTACAGCCCTATCGATATTACCAGCCGCGTTTATATCAGCGGCGCAAGTACACCTATCATTGGTGCAAACGATGAAATTTATGGCATATTGCGATTTCAAACTGGTAGCGACGGCAGTACATTGACCGGAATTTCCCTCATTGACTGCGGTACAGCTATTGAAGTATCCTCCAACTGCAATTGAATTATTGGATGCAGAATTGGCATGGACTGGGCCGGAACAATACAAAATATTGACCAGAATATATCTATTTCAGGAAATTATAATGACATAGGCGGCGCACTTGCTTCGGAAGGCAATACAATTACCGCATACTATAGTATAGGAATATTTAATAATAATTTAACCATAAGCAATGGTGTTGGCAATCGTATTCGCGGAAATTACATTAACAAGGTGAAAATCATTATTAGCGGCAGTGCCGGATCATGTATGATCGGTGGCAACCGTCTGGCAGGCGAGGGCAATGTCATGTCTGGATATATTACAATTGACGGTATCGGAGGCAATACGGTTTGCGGAAATACTATTGGTTTAAACCAATCCCAAACTGCCAGCATCTCTATCGAAGGCCCGGGGGTCGAAATAAATTCAGACAGTAATTTTATCGGCCTTTCCCAAGATGGTTACGGAAATATCATATCTGGAAATACATCATACGGAATTAGATTAAACAGTGACAATAGTCATGTAAATAACAACTTAATTGGAATCAGTTCAGATAACAGCTCTTTTTCAAATGGAACAGGAATAGATATATCAGGTAACAATAATATTGTTGGTGGAAGGCATGATGATCTTTATTTTGAAAAAAATATTATTTCAGGAAATGGAAGTGGAATACAAATAACTGGCCAAGCAAATACAGTCAGTGGCAATTATATTGGAACAAATATATCCGGCAATTCAGCAATCAGTAATGTAACCGGTATTGTTCTCCTTGGTAGTAATAACATCATCGGTGGTGCCAACACCTCAGAAAATTCAAGGGGTAATGTTGTTTCCGGAAATTCGGAAAGAGGCATAATGTGTATGAGCGGAGGATTCAATGTTATTATCGGTAATTATATTGGAATTGACGCCACTGGAACAGCGACCATCCCAAATATCATTCATGGGATTTATCTTAGTGCAAGCAATAATATTATTGGCGGTGATTCTGAATATGAAAAAAACATCATTTGCTGTGGAGATGTTGGGATTTATATATTAGGGGGAGCTACAACAAGCAACACTATTTATAATAACTGGTTTGGTGTTTATACAAATCTCGCTTTAGCCGCCCAAAGTTTTATAACTGCATCTATTTACTTAGAGGCCTCGACAAATCATAATAATATCGGAATTAAAAATACTTGGAATAGTGGGAATTTAATCACCAATGCTCCTATTGGAATTGGACTTTTAGGTGCAACTACAGATAACAATGGTCTTTTCGCCAACACCATCTGTGCTTTTTCCGGATCAGGTATTTCACTTGCTGGGGATGGCGCGAACAACAACAAAGCTGCTCCTGTCATTTTAATTTCCCCTGCTCCGGATGTTTCTTTGATCTCCGGCACCACCTCCGGCTCAGATGATTATATTGAGCTATTTGTCTCTGACCGGGGTGCAGGTGTGTACGGAGGCAGTCTGCGCCTGGTCGGCAGCACAACTGCGGTATCCGGCAACTGGTCGATTGTACCCACCGGGCTTGCAGGCGGTGAATATGTCTCAGCCATTGCCACAGACAGCAGCAACAATTCATCCGGGTTCTCTCTCAATGCCCTGGTCCAGGTACCGACACCTACATCGACTCCCACGACGACAGCCACACCCACACCAACCCCGGTGGGTCAGGTCCAGGTTCATTCTATCTCACCGGAATACAAACGCGCTGCTACCCAGCAAAAAGTGATTATCCGTGGATCTGGATATCAAGTACCGATGACAGTCAAGCTTGCCCGATCCGGTGCGGATATCGCCACAGCCTCCAATGTGACTGTGCTCGATTACAATACACTCCAATGTACCTTTGATCTCAGCAATATAGCTTCAGGGCCGGGCAATGTGGTGGTTACTTCCGCCGGTGTAAAGGGTACTTTGACCAATGGTCTCAAAGTATTGGGTACCATACCTTCGCCGATCCACTGGGATATAACCGATATGGGTCAGGCAGGTGCTCCGGCTGTGAGTGATGATACCTGCGGGGTATGGGTGGCGGACGGTGACAATGACGGCAGCCAGGAAGTGTTTTCTGCCGGACTTTTGCAGAATATTCTCAAGTATGATCTGGACAACACCTGGTCGATCGCACCGCTGCCCAGCGGGAGTATCGGTGAATACTATACTGCTGTACTGACCGCAGATATGGACAATGACGGCGAGAATGAGGTCTATGGCGCGACCCTGGATCATCATGTCTATGCGTTTTCCGGTACCAATTTTTCAACCAAGACCGATGTTGCTGGTGATCTGGGTTATGAAATCATTGACCTGGCCTGGGGGGACGGCAACAATGACCATGCCCCTAAGTTGTATGCTGCGGGTGGCGACAACAACGAGGGCTATGTCTACCAGTTTTCTTACAGCTCCGGATGGTCCAATACGGTGATCGCATCGACTTCCGAGAAAATTTATTCCATCGCAGTCGCGGATGGCAATAATGATGACATCAACGAGATCTATGCAGCTTGCGCGGATAATAAGGTGTACCAGTATATTTACAACGGAACCGCTTGGGCACAGAGTATTGTGCATACCGGCGGTTCATCTGCGCGTGTTGTGACAGTCGGCGACGGGAACAATGATGGCGAAAATGAGGTCTATACTGCCAATTCAGACGATCATATCTATCAAGCCAAATGGTCAACCGGCTTTTTCTGGTCACCCCTGACCATTACTGCCAGAGATGCGCTGGGTCTGGTGGTCACCGATGCGGACAACAATGGTACGACAGAGCTTTACAGCGCCGGTTCGGATCGCACGGTCTACCAATATCAGTTTACCGGCAGCACCTGGACCGAGACGCCCCTGCTGGAAGTCCCGGATGATGTATATGCTTTGGCAGCCGGAGATGGGGACAATGACTATTTGCTTGAACTCTATGCGCTGGCAGGCAACCATCATGTGTATGAAATCAATGCCGCCTATGCTGTTCCGACAGCCACGCCGACCCGCACACCTGTACTAGGATTTGAAGGACAAATTATTTCCAAGGACCATATCTATGCCGCTCCCAATCCGGTGCGAGGCCATCACGCCAATATCGTGATCTATACCCAGCAGCCGGCTGAAGTGAGTGCCAAGCTTTTCACCACCTCCAACCAGGAGGTGCTCTCCTTTAGACGACATTATTCCATAGGCAAGCATACGGAGCGTATTAATATCAGCAATTTGGCCAATGGGGTGTATCTCCTGCTGGTCAGAGCGAAAGCCAATGGCAAGGAAGAGCGTGTGATCAAAAAAATTGCAATCGTGAAATAAAGTATTGCCGTGTAAGGGCGGGTCCGTGACCCGGCCAAAGGCAAAGACGTCCACCAATGAACACGAATAAACACAAATAGGGTAAAGACACAAAATCATTTTTATATTGTTTTTAAGATTTTGACCTCATCTGTTCGTGAATATTCGTGTTTGTTCGTGGAAGTGAATATCAGAGAAAATCAGTGTTCATCAGTGGTTGGCTTTAATAATTGGCATTCCCGATAGTCAATGAGAATAGATGTAAATTCCCTAAATCACTCATATCTCCAAAAGCATAATCCAGCTTGAAAGGCCCCAAGCAAAGACCAAAACCGTATGTCAAGGATGCAAGGTCCTGATTGAGTTTATATCCAATTCTTGCGAGTAAAATATCATTGAGTGAGTACTCAATACCTGAATTAATTTTATTATTCACCAAATCCAAGGAAATGCGCAGACTATTATATTGATTTAAGGTTAATTTGTAGGACGTTCCCACACGGGCAGTAAGCGGCAAGGGATCATTTTCACTGAAATAATTTAACTTTGTACCGATGTTTTGTAGTGCAAAGGCGACGGCAAGTCCTTCGACCGGTGTTGGATAAAACAGGCCAAAATCAATGGCATAGGCTATTGCGGCATATTCCTCAACCAGCGTGGATGAAATTATTTTCAGTGTTGTCCCGATGGCCACGCCCTTGGGGAAGCTGTCAAACTGCCACCCGAAACCTAAGCTGAAGACCGCATCTTGCTGAGCTTTTAATGTCAGCGAAGATCCGTCTTCTTCATTGATTTCCATTAAACCGCCATCATAACCCAAATAACTGACAGCCAAAGCACCTGAAGCAATCGGTTGAATATACCCGAAATGACTGTAATAAGTATCTTCAAAACTTTTGATATAAGAACCGCTTAGTTCTGCAGAAGCAATATAGCCCAATCCGGCAGGATTGTAATAAAGTGCACTGATATCATTTGAAACAGCTACAAAAGCTTCTCCGGCAGCTTGGGCTCGCGCACTGATGGATTGTTTTAGAATTCTTGCGCCATCACTACCGGGTGAATTCCAGAAAGACAAAGCTTGGGCAGGAAGGCTCATGATGACCAGGATACTGAGTAGGGAAAATTTGATGGAACGCATATCAGCCTCTTTGGATTATTTAATGACACATATTTTTTTTGTTGATTTAAAAGTATTTGTCGTTATGTGCAAATAGTAGATACCGCTTGCTACAAAATCGGAATACAAATTTTTGCCTGTCCAATAGTGAAGATAGGTTCCGGGAGCCAGAATAACATTATCCAGCACGGTGTAAACGAGAACACCATCAATGGTATAGATTTTGATGGTCGTGCGGCTTTGTTCCGTGAGTTTGAAATGGATATTGACAGACTCGCCGCGCTTGGGATTGAATTTATTGTGAACCAGTTTGATCGAATTATCCGTCAAACCGCCGGCTGAGCCGGAAACATTTTTATCCGGACCATCTTCAGGATAACCAATATCCTGTAATATGGAATTGTAATCTCCGGAGCGGTCGGTGATATACCAAACAGCGGAAAGAATATCCATGCTTTCGGCATTGTATTGATTTCCAAGTATTACAGCCTTACGTACCCAATAGGACCAGTGTTCAGGCGAAGAATTGGTCCAGGGTTGGCCAAATGTCTGGCCATCACTAGGAATGCCCTTATGTGCATCTGTGCAATAAGCGCTGATATAGTGGGCACAACCATTGAGTGGGGTTGTGTTCTCACCAACAACAAGATCCTGCTCATTGGGATCAGTATTATTGACGATATAGCCTTCGTAATTGTACCCGGAATCCATCACAATAAAATCTAATGAATTGTCTCCGTAATAATTGCCGGTTCCGTAAATCCGCATATGTTGTCCGGTTTCAGTGCTATTTGGAAAATGATAGGCAATGACGCGAGTATATTTTGGATCATTTCCGTTTTCGATCACCTCTTCAATCGGCATTTCATTACGATAATTGGAATGATATGCCAGAAATACTTCGCCAGCGGCTTTTTTATGAACAATCGCAGAATGTGAAAATTCATCATACTCATTATGCAAATGATCTCCATCATCATAGCCAAATACAATGACATCACCCACGTCAAGCACGGAATTTAAATATTCAAGAGAAGTCGATATTATTTTTTCAGCATGCTCAAAATTCTCGATGTAGGGCATCAAACTGACCACTGTCGAAATAGCTCCGCCTTTTTTTATATGATTTTCTTGCACACCGTTAATCAACAATGCTTTGTTTTCATCAGTTCCAAGCATCATCCCGCCGGCAATCATGCATTGTGAAACAAAATTTGCGCAATCTGCCAATGGAAATGAATCGAAGTCCGGGTTATTCCGGTACCACCAATTATCTGCATATTGTTCAACGGCAGCAACATTGTAGGCAGCAGCGGATGACGAAAAATTAACCAGACTGAAAAAAATAAATAGACCAACCAATAAATTCCGCACCATTATAGGCCCCTTTTATGGAGGCTGATCGCTCTTTTGGTGTGCTTGACAATTTGTGGATCTGAAGAATTGAGAAAATCATTGATCAGTTTTTTTTCTTGGGTTCCGTTGCTTTGGACTATTGCGCGGATTGCGGATGCTCGGACTGAAATGGTGATGTTTGGGTTGTTGATTATTTTTTCCAATACAGGTAAAGCTTTTTTAGTATCCTTTTTTTCCAACAGAATAAAGCCAGCGTGAAACCGGACAAAACTGTTTTCGTCTTGCAAACACTGCTTGATGACTTCAATCGATTTTTTATCATTGATATCGCCTAGTGCCAATAGAGCTTCGCTCGGAAGAAAATCATTTATAATTTGGATATCACCTTTGTAGTCGGGTTGGTTTTTAATACGTCCTTCTCCGGAATAATCAATCACCCAATTTTCAATGTTTTTTTTCAAAGCTATATTTTTTAATGTTGGAAATGCCGCATCATATTGCTTAAAGGCAACCAGGGCGCTTGCAGCATTCACTCTCACGCGATAATCTTTATCTTCTAAAGCTGCTTCCAATGCTGGGATCGCGATAGGATCACCGATTGCTTGCAAAGCTTCTGCTGCGGTTTTTCGATCATAGGCACAATCGTCTTGTAGTATGAATTTTGATAATATTGGAACGGCTTTCGGGTCTTTAGCCCGCGCTAAATTGAGTATAGCTCGATCACACCTTACTTCAGTTGATGCTAATCCTTCTTCAACCCGCTGGATGTTTGCCTCCACTTCCTTTGCATATTTTTCCTGCAATTGGTGTGCCTGGATATCAGCGTTCCATTCTGTTTTTTTTGCGGTTTTTTGATATGCGGCTTTGCTAGCAGCATTTTTTTTGGCAAATGCCTCTTCAAACGACATCTTCTGTCCGGCAAAGGTGTAACCTGCTAGTGCCAGGATGAATACCAACGTTCCATAAAGAGAAAACCTAATTAAATTTTTGGATTTCATGATAAAACTCCTTGATGAATTTTAAAAAACAATACCAATATTCAATCCGGTATAGAAAAAAAATTGAAAAAAATCTGAATTATTATCATCCAACTGTGTTTCAAATTGAAGTGTTGAATAGTAATATCCTATAAAGGGAGAGATGAAAAACCAGTGACGATTGCCCAATACCCATTTATAACCGACTTCCGTACCCAGCAGGTACTGTGATCCGCTCTCTCCGATGGCGCCAAGAGTGTCTTTATATTCATCATTCCAAAAGATTATTTTTGCGTTTGAGCCTACCCAAAAACCACCCTGGGAAATACTTTGGTAAAAAGGATAATATTTAATGCCGCCGCCAAAGCCGAACTCTGACACCGTATATTCAAAATCACTTTCTTTTACATGATAGCCGGAGGAGAGTATGCTTAAGGTCAGGGAAAGATAATTGAAGAGTGCGGTTTCATAATTTAAGTTGAAAGAATGCCGTTTTTCTTGATAGAGATGTGACCAGCCAAGAATATCAGTATATAAACTATTGTTTTTTTGTAATGATTCTGGGAGTTGTGTGCCAGCCGTCTCTTTAAAAGAGGGGTTTGATTCAATGGGCATCGTTTCTGAAGAAGGATCATTCGATGTAAGCGTTCTCCGGTGCATTTCAAGTTCTGCCCAGGATTTATAGTCCTCAAGTGCTTTCTGAGCTTCCCAGGCTTCCAATTCCGCATCATGAAGTTGTTTTTTTAATCGTTTGATTTCATCAAGCAACAGTTGTCTTTCGTTCTCTTTTATAGGCTGGGAAACCTGGGAAGCGGTTATTGTTGATGATTTTATATCAATCACAGCTGCCCATAGAAATTGAGGTGTGCTTGAAATTAGAATGAGTAATGTGATGAAAATGAGTTTAAGGGTCATATTCAATTCCGTGAAAGTATTTTCTTCCTATTATAGTTTGACTAATTTATTCATATTTTTATGCATTTATTTTAAGATTTTTTTATTTTTTTCTTCAGTTTCTGGTGCCTGGCACCAATTATAGCATGGAAAGTTTAAAAAAATGTGCAGTGCTTGTTTTTAAAGCACAAATAAGATTGATACAGGCTCCATTTACTCTGTTTTGCTCCAACTTTAGACAACATTATTCCGTAGGCAAACACACTGAGCGCATCAATATCAGCAATTTGGCCAATGGGGTGTATCTCCTGCTGGTCAGGGCCAAAACGAATGGCAAGGAAGAGCGTGTGATCAAAAAAATCGCGATCGTGAAATAAAATATTGCTGCATTTGGGCGGATCCATGACCCGTCCAAAACATCCAGGAGCTGAATACCGGATGTCTCTCCCTATTCCCATGTACTGCATGATGACAGTGGAAATTTAAAAAAATTAATGCTAACATGACTTCATGTTAAAGGAAAAATACATCAATCAAATTAAAACTATTTTCAACCAATTCTGTTCCCCTGAAACCAAATTATTTATCTTCGGTTCCAGCGTGGAATCCGATTCCTTTCATGATGTTGATGTTGGCGTACTTGATTGTTGTCCGGACGGTAAAACCTTGACGAAACTCCACGATGCTCTGGAAAAATCCACAATTCCTTACAAGATAGATGTCGTGGATTTTAATCAGGTAGAACCGGATTTCAAAGAAAAGATATTAAAGGGGAAAATATTATGGATTACTTAAAGGAAAAAACCCGCCAACTTGAGCAAGCCCTGAACAAGTGGCAAGCAGCCTTGGAAGCTGCTTTTACTGATTTGAATCGCGATGCCGCCATCCAGCGCTTTGAATTCAGTTTTGAATTGCTATGGAAAAGCATCAAATTATATCTAAAGGAAATTGAAAAAATAGGATGCCATTCGCCGCGTTCTTGTTTCCGGGAGATAAAACCGATATTTAATTTAAGTGAAGATGAAGTGGAAACTTGCTTGAAAATGGCGGATGACCGTAATTATTCCGTCCATACTTATTCCGAAAAAATGGCGGATGCGCTTTATCAGCGTTTGGATGGTTATTGGAAATTGGCACATAAAATAAAACTGCTTATGGGAAACAATATTGATTAAATAACTGAAAAACATATCTCTTGAACTTCTATTTTAAACCAAAAAACAATACTATTAAAAGGACGGGTCACATGACCCGTCCTTTTAATAGCCCGTAAACTCTTTATTTAATACCGGTAATGCTCCGGTTTATACGGCCCGTCAACCGGCACACCGATATAATCAGCCTGTGCCTGACTGAGTTTGGTTAATTTGACCCCGATTTTCTTCAAATGCAGCCGGGCCACTTCCTCATCCAACTGCTTTGACAGGCGGTAAACCCCTACTTTGTAGGTGTCTTTGTTCGCCCAAAGATCAAGCTGCGCCAGGGTCTGGTTGGTGAAAGAGTTGGACATCACAAAGGAAGGATGTCCGGTCGCACACCCCAAATTAACCAATCGGCCTTCCGCCAGCATAAAAATCACGTGTCCGTCTTCATAGGTGTACTGATCGACCTGGGGTTTAATTGTGATCTTCTTCACACCGGGCCAAGCGTTGAGACGGTCAATCTGGATCTCATTATCAAAGTGTCCAATATTACAGACAATGGCCTGGTCCTTCATCCCGGACATATATTCGGCTGTGATGACATCCCGGTTCCCGGTGGTGGTGACATAAATATCCGCCGCACCCAATGTATCCTCAATCGTGGCGACCTCAAAACCCTCCATCGCTGCCTGAAGCGCACAGATGGGATCAATTTCGGTCACGATCACCCGCGCACCGAATCCGCGCATGGATTGGGCCGAACCTTTGCCTACATCACCGTAACCACAGACCACCACAACCTTGCCCGCCACCATGACATCCGTGGCGCGTTTGATGCCATCTGCCAGCGACTCACGGCATCCATAGAGATTATCAAATTTTGACTTGGTCACCGAATCATTAACATTCATCGCCGGAACCAGGAGCTTGCCTTCTTCCAGCATTTGATACAAACGGTGAACGCCGGTGGTGGTTTCCTCGGAAACGCCTTTCCACTCAGCCACGATGGTGTGCCAAAATTCAGCATCCCGGGCATGAATTTTTTTCAGCATATCTTTGATAACCGTCTCTTCATAAGCATCAGACGGCGTATTCACCCAGTCGGAGCCAGCTTCCAGTTCATAGCCTTTATGAATCAGCAAGGTCGCATCCCCGCCGTCATCCACAATCAGCTGAGGACCTTTACTACCGGGAAAAGACAGTGCCTGCAATGTACATGCCCAGTACTCTTCCAGGGACTCACCCTTCCAGGCATAAACCGGTGTGCCGGTCGCTGCGATCGCCGCCGCGGCATGGTCCTGAGTCGAAAAGATATTACACGATGCCCAGCGCACATCAGCGCCCAAGGCCTTCAGTGTCTCAATGAGCACCGCTGTTTGGATCGTCATATGCAGCGAGCCGGATATCCGAACGCCCTGCAACGGTTTTTTGGTTGCATATTTTTCACGAATCGCCATCAATCCGGGCATTTCATGCTCGGAAACCATGATCTCTTTTCTGCCCCAATCCGCCAAGGACATATCCGCCACAACATTGGGCTGATCTTTAAATAATTCCACTTTCGGTGCCATAAAAATCTCCTTCATTAATTAATAATATAAAATCTCTACAAAAATCATTACGAGAAGCCCTTAGCCTGCAAAGGGCGACGTGGCAATCTTAGATTTTAAAAAAAAGCGGGATTGCTGCGCTTCGCCCGCAATGACAGTCACATTTCCAGACCGGCTTTCTTCCAGAGGTTTCAACAGTCATCAGACACAATAGGGCAAACCTACCATGTTGTCAAGAATGAGTATCACTCAAAATAATACTTTTTTAGAAGTCCGGAGTAAGCTTCGGGGACGTTGTTTCTTAGCTTGCTTTTTCTCTCTTCCGTTCAAGCGCTCTGGCAATACTGGAAGTGTTGACACCTGTCTGCCGCGCTATTTCTGCCATAGTTAAGCCGAGTTCTTCCTGACCTCGTATTGAAACTTTTGCGCGAATTTCACTGACTTGTTTTCTTCGTCCCCCGTTTTGGAGTTCTTTTACGCTGATTTTTCCTTTTTGGCATTCTTCGGCAATAATTTTGTTCAAAGTCCGTCCCATTTTCCGCGACTTAAGTTGATGCCGCATCTTTTCTTCTGTTTCCCGGAGTATGGCGTTTACAAAATCACCGTCACCTAATATCCGTTCATCAAATTCTTCCTTTTCACTTTTTCGCCGAGCTGACAATACTTGCGACCAACCGCCTTTGCTCCGGATCAATCCGCCGCCAATTAATTCCGGGTTGCTACCAATATCAATGCCATCCTCCACAAATAAACGATATGCCCGACGTGCTGATTTTATTTTATCACCAAACCGGGCCAGCACCGAAGCAGTATCCATCCATTTAATTTTAGAACAGCCCATTAGCGCTGCATGACCACTCCAGGGATACCGGTCCAATTCCGCCAGGCTGCTGATTATCTTTGCTCGTATAGGATTCAAATGTATATAGCGGACAAGAGCCAAAAAATAATTTTCTTCATCACACAGAATTGATTTGTAACGATTTTCAAAAAGATGCCCAGTACGATTATGGCGGTGATTAAAATATTGGGCATACCAGGTCAAAAGTTTTCTCATAACTTCAGAAATTCCTGCCTGGCCGCTTTTAAACAGAATGTGAACATGATTTTTCATCAGCACCCAGGCATAGACCGAGCATTTCCCGGTTATGATATTCTGGCCCAGCCGGTCGAGAAAATTATTTCTATCCTGACGATCTTTGAAGATCGCTGATTTGTTTATACCGCGCACCATGATATGATGCAAGGCACCGGAAATGTCCAGGCGAGCTTGACGTGGCATGAGGGGTATTTTAAATCTTTCATAAATGGCTGTCAATATTTATGCAAGCTAGGAAACAACGTCCCTAATTACTCAAATTGTTTGTTGTACCAAGCTTGTGCCACCGCGGTATTGGGTTTGTGTGAACCCGCAGGACTTACACCTTCATGTTTATAATAAATTTTTGCAGGTGTTCCTAGCGCTTTTTCCAAACGGGTGGCACGATAGAGCGGTGATGGCCGCCACATATAAAGCATTTCCAGGACTTCTTCAGGAATATCAATCCAGCGCTCCTGCGAAACTTCCTGTTCAATTAAATTCATCGGGAATATGGGAGCCAACATTTCAGGCGTGATAGGCTTTCCATCTGGACCCAAAGGCGGTTGCATCGGTGTGGGTAGATCAGCAGCCAGATTGTACCACTGGCGTGGAATTTCATCCTCGTCTAACAAAACTTTTAAGCTCATGAAGTCCTCCTTGAATGATGGTGCCAAAAACAGAACTGTAATTAAATCGACAATTGAAATATGATAAGCCATAATAAAAAGAAATGAAACCCAAAAAACCGGGATTGACTTTAAAAAAAAGTTTTATTTGCATTCATTTATTGGTTATCATGCAATGAATTCCGAAATAGTTTGAACAGGTTGTTTCAAATAATTTAGGAAAGCAAAGAAAGAGGACTCAAATGGTCATGGAGCGAATCAATAGCAAACTGCTATTTTGTAAAACAATGTTGATGATCAATACGGCTTTTTGGTTTGCGATTGCGATCCTCTATTCGACAGGGAAGCATGATTTGCCGCGTCATTTGATCATTAGCATATTACTTTTTATGGAAGTCATTCTCTGTGTTGGAGCCTATCTTGCAGTGGTCAAACGCTGGCGACTGGGTATTTTTTTGGCCATGTTACTGGCACTTTCCAATGCCGTGCTCGCGCTAATCGATCAGCAAGGTATTCTGGATAGTGTTGGAATGATATTGAGCTTGTTGGCATTGACCAGTTTGATACTGGTTCGGAAGGATATCCGGAATGAAAAATAGAAATAGGAGGACGTTGCCATGCTAGAGTTGTTTTTAGTCCGTCCCAATTTAGGAAATCCGATGATGTTAACACCTGAAAAATTGACACATTTCGAGGTGACGATTGCGGCCAAGAACCCGGTGTTAAGGAACCTGGCTTTGGTAAGGGGATTGCTAATGGCGAGACCGCCCAAAATAGCCAGAACAGACAAACCCGATAAGACCTATGCGCTGACTATTTTAAAGGTCAAGAAACTAAAAAATTATGCCGGCTTCAAGGCTGATTACAGTAGCCAAAAATTGCCCATTACCAATACGGATCATCAGTATACGCGTGGGTTTCGATTTGAATTTATTGTTGAAGTCGGGTTGACAGAAGCCCGGATTCAACAAATCAAAGACCAGGGCGATTGGCCAGTACTCTGTAATTTGGAATATAATCAAAAACATAATATGCATGCACTGTATATTCACAACGCATTGAAAGACAATCAGACGTTTACTATTATTCAACTCTCAGATTTGCATGTGGCGCATCGCAATGACACCATTCCTCAACTGTTGAGTGAGGTCAGAACACCGCAAGAATGCGAGACCTTAAAAAGCCGGTATATTAATTTCAATGATCATCTTCGAACAGCAATTGCGCAGATTAATCAACGGGTGAAACAGGGCGAGGCGATTGTGGTCGCGGCGACCGGTGATTTGATTGATTACTATTATGATGGGTTTTGGGATAGTGAGTTTATCTGGAAAAAAGGAAAAGCGATTGGTTGGGAGAATTGTAATTTTAACAAGCTTTACCAAATTCTTATTGGTAGCGATGGAAAGGGTGCTGGGTTGCAGTGTCCTATTTTTACGGTGTTAGGCAATCATGATTACTTGATTCATGAAACTTTGCCGAATGTGGATATCAATGCGTTATCCATCAAACTGAGTGACAAGGATTCTTATCGTGCTTTTGGACTTACTGTGCAAGAGGGCCGGGAGTATTGTTTTTGGGCTTATCCCAAAAACAAAGGCAAATCACCTTCACTGCCTGAGCGAAAGTTGTATAAGAATTATAGTGAAATGCCAAAAGGCAAACAGCCTTTTCATCTTCGCCGGGATGTCGATTTGGATACGAACCATTCTTACTGGATGGGAAAACCCCACTATGAACATTTGGGGTTCTATCTTGAGAAAATAAATTATGATGTAAATTTTTCTATAACTTTAGGACAGCAGCAGTTGATCTGTCTGAATACCGGGCCGGATCGTTACGGAACAAAAGGGGATTTTATTAGCGCCAGCTCCGGAATCGGGAGCGCACCGGATTATGTACACGACTATATTCACGGTGGACCGCATAATCGGGGAATTTCAACCGAGCATATCAAGCTGGTAAACACGGCAATGAAAAATGAAACCGCGCGGGGCGCAGTGCTGATTTTTACCCACGCACCCCTGGTGGGTCTGCAAAATGATCCAACCCAAGGACACGAAGTGTTATTTGAAGAGCAACACGCACAGATGCCCAAGCCGCCGAATCTTGTGAGCCGATTTTTTAGTAATCTTTATGGATTGAATTTTATGCGCGGTCCGTTTACGTCTGGCATTGCGATGTTGAACAAAATGGGTTATCCACTTCACCAAAAAAAATATTTTATGCGCGGCCAGCGTGATCCACAGCTCAATTTTGGGTGTGCGGATAGCCTTCAAACCAACACACTATTTCAATTGTTTGGTTTGATACGTCGACCCGCTGCCAAACCTGTGATGGTACTCTCCGGGCATACCCATAAAGCGCATGAATTTCGGATTGAAGGGCCTAAGACGGTGCAGGAAAAAAAGAATCATATCTATGCTTATTTTATTGATGACTATTCAAAAAAAATAAAGCAACAAAGCAATCTTGCTAAAAAATGGGTTTGGTTTAAAAAGAACAGTCCCTTGCTGCTGACTTCCGGAGGCATGAAAAACAAGGTTGCCATGGCACCCAAATATGAGGAACATTATCGGGAAATTAAAATTGAAAACGACAAACTACACAGTATCGATAGAGTTCTATTAAAAGCAAGGCCTTTGACCACAACCCTAACACCGGGATGTCGACCTGTTGGTTTGCGTGCAGCCAATGGCAACTATGTAAGCGCAGATCATGGTGGTGGCGGTTGGCTGGTTGCGAATCGCGCCCAGCGTCGTAAATGGGAAACGTTTGAGCTTTTTCAATGGGCAGGGGGCAAAGCTGCCGTGCGATGTCATCAGGGCGACTATTGGCGTGCCGAAGGCGGCGGTGGTAAGGCGATTAAAGCAGACAAGAAACACATTCAAGCGCATGAGACTTTTTATATGTTTTCCAAGGGAGCCAATCAGGTTATTTTTCAATCGAAAAATGGACAGTATATTGCGCTGGATCGTGAGAAACGGTTGGTGGCCACATCCAAACAGATCGGCGCAGCCGCGAAATTTACGCGGGTCGATATCCGGGGATAAACAACAGATAAAAAGGAGCGTCTATAGTAAACTTGAGGACACCATACTTATTTTTCATAATTCAACGTAGCGTCCGCGAGATTGAGCATGTTGCTAATTCGGAAGGTTTTCTTAAAACCAGAGGAAATTTAATATTAAAGTGGCGCAATAAAATATAATGAATTTGGTCTAACTCCATAGTGTAATTAAAAAAGTTGCGTGGAAGGCTACACTTATGGAGTATAAGATCTACTATGTTGCTGATGAAAAAGGAAAATGCCAGGTACTGGATTTTGTTGAAACCCTGGGAACTCGATTTAAAGCACGGTTTTTTGCTTATATTCACCAGCTCTCAAAAGAAGGACCTCTATTACCACGTCCGATTGCAGATACATTGCGCGAAGGCATTCATGAATTGAGATTTAACTATAAACACCAGGAAAGAATTCTCTGTTTTTTTATGCATCAGCGAAATATCTTTATTTCTCATGCTTTTAACAAAAGGGGTTCAAGTGTTCCTCAAAAAGAGATAAAAAAAGCAATTTTGAATCGACAAAACATCAAAAATTTGATTGTCAAGGGGAAGTTTAAACTGAATTGACGAATGTTGACAAAACACCTTATAAGGTGTACGATGATACCGTGTTAAGGAGGCTATTATGAAGACAATACAGCATAAAGACGTTCTCGAAAAAGAACTCAAGAATCCAACATTTAAAAAACACTATGAAGAAGAACTAGTTATGGCATCGGTTGCAATTAAAATTGCTGCGTTGCGTCGCAAACAACAACTTACTCAAAAAGCACTCGCAAAGAAAATACATACAACACAGCAAACCATATCAAAGTGGGAAAATGATAATTATGAAAATATTGAGATTCGATCCTTACAAAAGATTGCCAAAGCACTCAATGCCAGATTGAAAATTGAAATCATTCCCAAAAGAGTACATACTACTAGAATTTAAATTTTAGATCGGAGCCCTTCATGTCTTACCAAGCAGTGATTTTTGATTTGGATGGAACGTTGTTGGATACGATTGAGGATATTGCGGAGGCAATCAACCATGTGCTGGAAAAACGTCATTATCCTACGCATACTGTTTCGCAATATAAAATGCTGGTGGGTCTGGGGATGGGGCAACTCATCATTGATGCGCTACCTGAAACAGCCAGAGATGTCACCACCGTGAGCATGGTGACAAAGGAGGCGGAGCAGGCGTATTCCGAGCGTTGGCAAAATAAAAGTAAACCGTATGTTGGTGTGGTTGAACTCTTGAAGCAATTGAACTTACGGGGATTAAAGCTAGCCGTTCTTTCCAATAAACCGCACGCCTTTACCGAAGTGTGTGTTGCAACATTATTATCTGATAGTAATTTTGATCAGGTGATGGGGGCACAGGAATCGATACCGCAAAAGCCAGCACCGGATGGGGCGATTAAAATTGCCAAAGCCTTAGGACTCGCGGTTGAACAAATTCTTTATGTGGGTGATTCTGGGACCGATATGAAAACCGCCAAGGCTGCTGGAATATTTGCCGTGGGGGTAAGTTGGGGGTTTCGGTCTGAAGAAGAATTAAAAGCAACTGGTGCAGATAAAATTATTCATCAGCCAAAAGAATTAATTGAACTGATATGAAAATTAGCTGTGCAATAAAAAAGGGCAACCTGTTGATAGGCAGGTTGTCCTTTTTTATTGCGATTATGATTATAAATTTAAACATTTCTTGAATAAAGTAAAAAAATTGCAATAATAATGCATGGAAAACAGTGTAAGTAAAGTCCAAAAGGAAAAGTGTCGCAGCAAAGTGATAATGTCCTATTCCAGCAAAATAGAAATGTCCTATTTTGTATAATGTCGCCAACTAATCCAAGAAAGGGAGTTGGCTATGCGAAAGGATATTATCCCCATGAGCACTAAAGAACTTAAAAAATTACATCTGGTCAAAAAAGCTGACGAAAAACTTATTACTCAAGCCCAGGCAGCCGATTTATTGAATATAACCGAGCGTCAATTCAGACGGATTATTCAAAATTATCGTCTTTTTGGAGAACGCGGATTCGTTCATCAACTACGCGGCAAATCTTCTAATAGAAAATTTTCCGATCATTTCAAGCAATCCATTGTTTCCATCTATCAAAAGGATTTTTTAGGCTATAAACCTACTTTTTTCACCGAAAAACTTACCTCTGAGTTTGATATTTCCATCAGTAAAGAATCCGTCCGCCTTATTTTGGCTGAACACAATCTCTGGACTGTTCGAAAAAAAAGGCTCAAACACAGAACCAAACGACCCAGGAAACTTCATCGCGGCGAACTTGTTCAACTTGATGGCTCTGTTCATCAGTGGTTTGACGGCACTGAAGGCTACTGTGTCCTTATGCTTTACATTGACGACGCCTCTTCCAACGTTTATGCCCGCTTCTACACTTATGAAGGAACTATCCCTGCCATGGATTCCTTTCGTCGTTATATTCAACGATATGGTATTCCTATGGCCATTTATGCTGATCTTCACAGCACTTATAGAAATAACAACAAAAAGCTTTCTATTGAAGAACAATTGGCCGGGGTGCGCGCCGACACACAATTCAGTCGTGCACTTAATCAATTATCGGTTAACTATATCCCGGCTTATTCTCCTCAAGCCAAAGGGCGTGTCGAACGGACTTTCCAGACTTTTCAAGACAGGCTTGTCAAAAAACTTCATCGCTTAAATGTTTCTTCCATCAAAGAAGCCAACGCTTTTTTGGACACCTGCTTTCTGAAAGACCATAACCGCCGATTTGCTGTTGCACCGGCTAATCAGACCGATTTGCACAGAGGCGCTCTCCCGGTCTCAACACTCAATAAATTTCTTTGTATCCAGGAAAAACGCTCTGTTGCTAAAGATTTCACTGTGCGCTACGAAAACAAAATTCTTCAACTCGCTGTTCCCACCATTGCAAAACAGGTTATGGTTCATTTATTTTGTAACAGCTCTCTTGCCGTTTTTCACAAGGACAAGTCTCTCAAATTCATGGATGTTACTCACAAACATCTTCAACCCAATAATAAAAACAAAAAGAATTTACCTTTTATGCCTGTTATTGATCCTATTACTTTAAAGGAGGTTCCGGCTCAGTATACTTCTTAAATTAGGACATCCTTACTTTGCTCATAATAGGACATTTCTACTTTGCCTTGACAGAATGCGTGTCGGTATCCATCACTTTTTCCAAACCATTTTATGCGCGTGGAGCAACTCGCTTAATCTGACGCAAACGCAGTTGATTCGTTTTAACCTGGCGATATTCAATCACAATATTCTGAAGGCCTCGTTTGGTTCTTTGTGGACGAATAACGAGTTTTTCGCCAATTTGGTTGATTTTACAGACTAGTTTTTTTGTCTGTTTTTTACCTGCTCTGTTTTCAACAGTAATGGTAACGGCATCATTGGCAACCGCAGGTTCGATCTCCAAATCACCACCATGTTTTGCGCGTCGCACAATTGCAGCTCTGGCTTTGGTAATTGGAAGATCAATTTTATAAAACCACGCATCATTCCCATAGGAATCCCGTTCAACTTCCATATCAAGTAACGCCGTTTTCTTGGTTCGCTTGGTATGCAGAAAAATCTCAGGACGTGCAGTATGGCTACCTTGAATATGAATACTATCCTGATCCGCGCTGGTCATGGGGACTTGTACTGACAAGGCCAGGTTTGGAGTAGACCAGTGGGCATTGGCATTACCACGTTTGGTCCCTTTGAGGTTGACTTTCAATTGTTGCGGCGCTTGACTACGCGCAACATATAATTCCCCTCCTGCTCCAGCCAAAGGAATGCGTGTCAGCGCGCCTGCTTTGGGATAACGCCAACGCGGCTTCCCGCGATAAGCGATTTTTTGCGCTTGCCCATCCACCTCAATTTGCTGGGTTGATGCATCCCCGGATATGACTAACACTGTAAACATCGCTGCAATATTCGCCACTTTATGCGCCAAGGAGATTTGAGGACCACTGACCAAAGCATAGGATGTTTCAAAAATATATTCATTCGGAAAAACATTAAATGCGATCAGCTCTTCTGAAAGCAAATCAGTTGTTCCGAATATTTTATACTTCGAATCTGGGGAAACCTGAAAAAAATAGTCATTGGGCTTAATTTCTATATAAGTGCAATCATTTTGGTACTTCGTTTTTTTATCATGCCATGGAATATTCGGATCAGCAGTCCATATTTTATGGGATTGCCCGTTTTTGCCTTCTTCATAAGCATAGGCAACAACCGTATGCATACAATAATCATCAGCAAAATCAACCATGTTCAGCAGAGGATACTCACCTAAATCAATATATTTTTTTATTTTTTTGAATACTTTTTTCGGCGAAAGCGAATTCTTCTTGCTTTCGAGTTTTTCTAGGTAATCGTCTACAAAAGCCCAGCCCAATTGATACCCCTGCCGACGTTCAATTCGATGACGATACTGCAAAGACAGATCTTTATTCTCGACTTCACGTATATGTTTCAAACTTTTGTACTGATACAAAGGTGTGGAAAAATCCGATTCACCCCTTAAACAGCACACTGCTTCTAAACTCATGCCAAAACAGTTTCCTGGCGCAGAGCTACCTTTATACAACAATTCATAAAATGCCGCCTCTCGCAATCGAAACACCGGACGATCAGCATCCAAGTCTGTAAATGTTTCAGCACATTGTTTCCAACTCAATAGCGGGGTCTTAAAGTTATCAAATGCCCACCAATGATAATTTCGAAAATGCTTTTGAGCTGCCATATTCTCGGATAGAAGTTCTTGCTTCTGCAAGGCATACTCGAGTTTTATTTTTCGAATAGATTTTATCCCTTTCCCTTTCTTGGTAAGCGAGAGCGTCCCCATGCCTACTTCAGGAGCAATATCAAAAATATGATCAATCGTAAACGTTTTTTCGATGGTTCCCAAATAATCATTTTTAGATCCTTTATCGTAATCATACACCGATACCTTCAGTTCTATTTTCGTATCCATGCAAACAGGCGAAATATATTTCGTTTTTCCGGGATAATAGGTTCCCAGCTCAAAAGCTGTATAACCATGTTTTTTGTTTTCCGGCCGTCGTTTTTTTTGTTCGATCCATTTCCCGTTGATCTTCACACTGGTATACGTAATCAGTTCCGCGCTATTATCATCAAAGAGGCCGTCGTTGATTGTACCACTTCGGATAAACCCTAATCGCAAACGAACACCAGTCAGTGCGTGACATTTTTTCCCGTCATAGCGGATGATCCCCCGCTCAAAAACATAAAATGCATACTTGCCGTGATAAACTGCATTTTGAACAGGAAATCCCAATGTCCCCGCAGGTCCACCCAACGCCATAAATTTTGTGACAACTGGCTTAGGTAGCGCGACTGCACCATACTTGACGTGCGAATGAATTCTGCCACCCTCAAATCGTGCAAACCATCCTTTGATAGAGCCATGATCATCTTTTTGCTGTTGATCTGAACCTACTGGTCGTTTCAAATAACCTTTTTTAGATCCCAGCGACTCATAATAATCCCGAATCGCCCCATGCAACGCCACGCATCCAAAGTCAGAATTTCGGTATAGTGTGCCGCCTGAAAAATGACACTTGCTGCCGCCTTGGGGCATGGGTATCGGATTCGATGTAGGCAAACCCAACCTGCACCATGTTTGTTCCGCACCGCATAAAACATAATCCGCATACAAATCTCCGTAGATCGCGTGAATACCGCTTTCCTTTGAGAAATAAATTGCGCCATGCTCAAAGTGCGATACGTAACCAACCGGAGTTTTAAAAGGAAGTTTTTGCATATCCGTGGTGGGAAATCCCAGTTTGACTTGCATTCCGGCCGTCCTAATATAATATTCGCGCAATTGACCCATGACCGCACACGCCCCGGTTTTGGGTGACCAGTAAATCGAACCGCCTTGATATTCACGGTACCGTCCTTGACCCAGTTTTTTTTCCGGGAGCACTGCGTGATGCAGCATACTTTGCGTCCCACCCATATTCCAATATTTACTTTCAATTTCGCCCATCCCCTGACTCTCTGCCGCTGCCAGACCGGTTTCCAGATGCGGGGCAATGCCATCCCAAATACGCACTGCGTGCAGGGACCCTTTGAATTGCTGTTGCAGGCTATGGATGCCGATTCCTAAATGACTCTGTTTACTACCGGTTGCTTCCAACTGAGCTGCTTGAAAAACACGGCGTGCTTTAGGAAAAGCATTGATAAAAATCACCAGCGCATCCCCGGTAAAAACAACTGACAACCACGTTGCTTTATTGAGCACAATTGCACTCGATGTTTTTGCAGCCCCCCAACCCGTCGACAAGTGAATGACAGCATCAACATAATATTGTTTTCCTATTTGCTTCAAAGCCAATTCCAAGGGCAAGGTCTGACCACTAAAAAGAATCATATTCCCGGTTACATTCTTCTTGGGATGAATCACCATTTCCAAAGTAAATGCACTCATGTTTTGCAATGAAGAAACATTGGGCAGGGTAACATAGCTGCCAGGACCGGTTAGAACCAGAGAATGCGCAAGGCCTCCCCATGTCTGGGTCTGCAGCGCCGGCGAAACCGATTGATAGCTGCAATTGAAAACCGTTCCCTTGTAGCCCGTATTACTGTTTTGGGCGAGACCGTTTTTAAAATCATAAAAAAGAATAGGTTGTTTTGCCATAATGCCTCCCGAATAAATTTAATAACATCTCCACAAAAATATTTCTCATGTCTCGCAGGCTGCCAATCGTATCGGCGCATGAAGCCCGGCATGCCGGGTTCCCCGGCAAAATGTTATGCTGCTTGGTTAATACGCATCCGTATGATGAAAAACTTCAAGTGTTGTGCGGATGATAATTTTAAGATCCAGAACCAATGACCAATTTTCCACATACCACAGATCATACTTGGTCCGCTCCTCAATCGGGGTATCGCCGCGCAGGCCGTGCACTTGCGCCCAGCCGGTCAAACCGGCTTTGACTTTGTGCCGGTCAAGGTAACGTGGAATGGATGTTTTAAACTGTTTTACAAAATAGGGGCGCTCCGGGCGGGGTCCGACCAGACTCATCTCACCCTTCAGGATATTAATCAGTTGGGGCAGCTCGTCTAAAGATGTTCTGCGCATAAAGGAACCAATTTTAGTCGTGCGGGCATCCCCTTTGGTGGCCCAGACCGGACCGCTCTCTTTTTCCGCATCCATCCGCATGGAACGAAATTTGAAAACCCCAAAAGATTTGTTCCCCCGGCCCACCCGCTCTTGCTTAAAAAACACCGGACCCGGCGAGGTCAACTTCACAATCAGTGCCAGGAACAGGAATACAGGAAATATTAAAATCATGCCCGGCACGGTAAACGCCAGATCAAACATCCGCTTGGATACGCGTGCGCTTAATGTTGATAAAGGGGATTCCTTTAACGCAAAAACCGGAATACCGTAAATCTGATCAATTGACATGGGGTTGGTGATAATCCCGAACAAATCAGAGACAATCTTAAATTCCACTCCGGTTTCCTCAACCGCTAAAAGTATATCCTCCATCTCGGCATGGGCCGTGGCAGGGAGTGCAAAAAGGACCTCGTCAATATTATGTTTTTTTATGATATCCGGCAGAGTTTCTAAACCGCCTAGTACCGGCACTGTCGCAAACATCTTGGGAGACTTGTCTTGTTCTGAAACCACACCGACCAAACGGTATCCCAGACCGGGATGGCGTTTGACTTGTTCGGCAACCCGCTTACTTGTTTGCGTCAGACCCACCAGTACCAAGCGGGAAATGCCCACACCCCTGCGCCGCAGCACCACCTGAATCCGCCGTACCCAGGAACGAAATACTGTCGTTAAAATAATGGTAAAGAGCCAGGCATAGATCATCACCAAACGAGAGTATTCATCCCGCCGGTAAAAAAAAGTCATCCCGATAATCATCAGGAATGCCACAATCGCCGACCGCGTAATGCGTGAAAATTCATCAACCCCGGAGATGCCGCGGCGCTGAATATACAACCCGGCATATTGATAACTGACGAGCACAACCAGCACCACGATCGGCAGGGTTTGCAGATAAATAATCAAGTCCGGGGCATCGTGGGTCACAGGTACCGGCCAGCCGGAAAAACGCAGGGCATAGGCCAAAAGCAGTGCCGCGCCGGCTGCTATGCTGTCGGCTAAAAAAGTCAGATAATAAAAATTTTTGGAAAATCCCCGGTGTACCATCTGATTACTCCGTGCGCTGTTTTAGAAAAGACGCGATCGTCATTTCCATTTTTTTTCTAAACTTAGGCCGATCAAATATCAATGCCCGGTTCCGAATCACCTGGCTGTCCCATTTCATCTTCCGGGATTGTTTCACCATATCTGCCAGCGATTGTGCAGTCGGACTTTTAAAAAACAAACCGGTTTTTTTGTGCACCACGGTCTCCAGTGCACCGCCCTTGCCAAAAGCAATGACCGGTCTGCCGGATGCCATGGCTTCCAGCGGTGTAATCCCAAAATCCTCTTCCCCGGGAAAAATAAATGCCTGACAGTCGGCATAAAGATGCTGTAATTCTTCAGGTGAACATTTCTGTTTAAATGTGATGGTCGGACCGGCCATACGGCGCAGTGTCCTGAGTTCCGGCCCCTTCCCTACAATAACCAACGGCAGGGCCAGATGATTAAATGCTTCAATGGCACGATCAATCCGCTTGTAAGGCACCAGCGCTGAAACCGCCAAATAATAATCACCTTTGGCTTTCACCGGTTTAAAGCGGGCGGCTTCGACCGGCGGATGAACCACTTTCGCTTCACGCCGGTAATAAGCTTTTATTCGTTTTGCCACATGCCGGGAATTGGCAATGTAAGCATCTACCCGATTAGCGGAAGCAACATCCCAGACCCGCAACCGGCTCATGGCCGCCGAAATAATCAACCGCTTGAAAAAACCCATCTTATGGACCGGGAAATATTCGTGATATTGCTCCCAAGCATACCGCATGGGTGTATGACAGTAACAAATATGCGGCGTATCCGGTTCGGTTAAAACACCTTTGGCCACACAATGCGATGTGCTCACCACCAAATCATAACCGCGCAAGTCAAATTGCTCAATTGCCGTAGGAAAAAGCGGCAAATAATTACGATAATGTTTTCCGGCAAAAGGCAACTTTTGAATAAAAGAGGTTGTTACCTTGTGCTTACGAATGGTCGCAGAGAGTTTCTCCGGTTCATATAACAATGTAAATAAATCAGCCTCGGGGTACATCTCGCAAAGGACTTCCAGTACTTTCTCGCCGCCGCGCATACCGTTGAGCCAATCATGAACCAGGGCAATTTTCATGAATAGAAAAATCCTTTCGTCGTAAAACAACCCCGCTTTCGAACGCGGAGAATTTATACCGAGCTGCTGAGCAACTCATCCACCGCCCGCAAGACATCCGCCGGTGTAACTGCCTTCATACAGGCCAGGGTCTTTTCCTTGCAAATGGTTGCATCCCCATACTGAACAGTTATTGGATTATAACACGGTGAACAAGGAATAACTTTATGAATGACGCGGTGCTGCCGTCCCCGCGGCGCCAACAAGGCCGGGTCTGTCGGCCCAAAAATCGAGACCGTAGGAATGCCCACAGCATCGGCCAGATGCAGCGGTCCGGAATCACCGCCAATAAACAGCGCACAGCGTTTGAGCAGAGCTGCCAGCATCAATAGCGTGGTTTTCCCCTCAGAACGAATGGCGCGTGATTCCCAGGTCTGCCCGGCTAACAACATATCCCCGGTATTGAGATCACCCTGATTGCCCACCAGTAATATCCTGGCGTCATAGCGTTCCACCAGATCACGGCAAACCTCCCGATACCCTTGCAGAGACCAGCGCTTGGTGGTCATGACGGTTCCCGGATTGACCCCGCCGGCGGGAAACACGGCAATCAAAGGACCCTTGCCCTGTTTACCGGAATACTGATTTAAAAAAGCCTCGGCTGCCTCATCAGCTGCCTGTGGCGGCATCAACTCAGGTTCAATCCCATCCGGCCGAATATCCAATGGCGCAAGACAATCCAGATGACGATCCACCTCATGCGCTTCAGCTCTAAACGGTATGCGGTGCGTCAAACCAAAACCCCCGTTTTCCCAATCAAATCCTATCCGCACCGGAATGCCCGCCCAGGCAGTCAACATCCCTGAAAAAGGTGTACGATGAAGCACCAAGGCCAGATCAATTTTCCGGCGGCGTATTTCCGCCAGGACTTGAATAACTTGCCTGATTCTCCCAAAAAAACCTATCTTTGCATAAGCATTGAATTCTATCACATCATCCACACGCGGATCCGCAGCTGCCAGCTCCTTACACCAGGAACAAACCATATAGGTAATTTTTACGCGCGGCATATCCTTTTTCAGAGCCCGCAAAAGGGGGGTGGTAAACATGATGTCACCAATACAGCACAATTTAATGACAAGAACATGATCCACCGTAGCACGCACCAACGGCTTACGCGGAAAAAAATAAAAAACTATTTTTCCCAACCAATAAAACAATTGCTTCACAATGGTTGTCCCTTCATCACTGTTTCAATTCTATAAATAAACCTTGGCATCTCGCAAAGACGCTAAGAACGCAAAGACAGAAAAAAAATATAAAAAGATTTTCCTTAGTACCTTGGCGTCTTAGCGCGAGGTCATTTTTCCCGGAGAAACTTTTTGACCACTTCCACGGTCTCCGCAATTTCCTGCTCAGGTGCGCTGCGCCGTACCACGGCTGCCCGGACGTCTTCCCCCCAGGGACCCCACTCTTCCGGTGCATTGGTCTCGCTCCAGAGCATCACGGCCGGACATTCTTGAACAATTGCCATGTGCGCCGGACCGGAGTCATTGCCGACAAAACAATCCGCCGCCGCAATGATGGCTGCCAATTGCCGCAAACCGGTCTGGCCGGAAAAATCACGAATTGTGCTTTGGACCTTATCCATCACCGCGTACGTTGTGATTTTTTCTTCCGCTGTTCCCACCAAAATAACTTCACAGCCAACCTTTATCAATTGATCACAGACTGCCGCGAAATATTCAGGCGCCCATTGCTTGGCAGGGTCCCCGGATGCCGGATGCACCACCACCCGCAGCCCCTTTTTTTCCCAAAGGGCGGCACCGCTTTGGCTTTCATCCGGCGTCAGTGCCAGGGGCGCATAACGATCCGGCACTTGCTGTGCGCCCAGTCGGCGAACAATATGCAAATTCCGTTCAACCTCGTGCATTCCCTGGGGTAATTTGCAAGGCAACTGAAGCAAAAATCCGCCGCCGGTAATTGTATAACCGGCCCTTATACAAACCCCGGCAAAAAAAAGAAGTATATGATGCCGTAGATCACCGCGCAGATCAAGTGAAAGATCATAGTTCTCCGCCCGCAAGCGCTTCATCATGTCCCAAAAGCACGACAGTTGATTTTTTTTCCGAGCACGGCTAAACCAGGGTGCGTCCCAAGCCAAGACGTGATCAATCACGTCTTCTCGCGCCAGTAAACTCGCCCCTGCGGTTGAGGTTAGCAGTGTCACGTTAGCCTCCGGGTAGAATGACCGCAATGCCTGCAAAGCAGGACGGCAAAAAAGCACATCACCGATATGATCCAGACGTATTACCAGAATTTTCTTCGGATGTGCCAGCCTTTTCGGATCAGGGCGCAAACCCCGGCCCAGCGTAAACACCCATACTAAAAATGTGCCGCAACAATCAATCACCCCGGCTGCAAAGCGTTTTCCCAAAGATTTATAAATGTAACGGCGCGTCCCGCGCGCCACAAACAATTTTGAAGTTCCCATGTCTACTCTTCCTTCTCAAATCGCATAAGATAAATACTCTGGAACCGTTTTTCAAATTTTTTCTCATACTGCCCGACAAACCAATCGTGAATCAGGGTTTGTTCCAACCCGGCATTTACTATCACCAGCCAAAGTGCTTTCCGCTCAGGAAACACTGATTGTAATTGATCCATATTTTCCGGATCAATGTTAAAAAAATGTTCAGACCGGCCTGTTATCGGAGTGTAATTCCCCGGGATTCCTTGAATCGGAATGCTGTCTTCAAGATAATAGTTTAACGGGATCGCATTCCAAGCCGGGTAAACTGCGACAATGTCTTCCCGGCCCGGCTGCGAGGAAATCTCAGCAGCAATACGCCGCCAGTCATCATAATACCCATCTACAAAAAACTGGTTCAAGAGCGGAACACTCACTGCAGCCAGCATAAGCACACCAACCCAACGACGCCGAATCGCCGGCAACCCGGCAATCACGACCGCGCTAAAAATGATCAGGGAGAGTGCACTAATACTGAGATATCGGTTATCAAAAACATTAAGTTTTCCACTGGAGTAACCCCATACCAACCCCAAGGGGACAAATACCAGCGTTAATCCCATTCCCCAAACTCGCGGCTTGACCAGCATGAAACAGTTCCGAATGCGGGGCAAACACGCCTGCAGGATCAGAACCATTGCCGCACCGAAAAATGCCAGGAATAAAATCTTATGCATCCCGGTCCAGCAGGCTGTGCCGGCCCAAAAGACATAGAGTGAGTGAAGCGGCTCCCACCAAGCAGCACCGGCACCCCGCCAAGCCGGGCCGCCTTTGCTAATGTGGTCCCACAGCGTCGGCAACCAGGGGGCAAATCCAATCATTAAAAACATCTGAAGCAGAAACCAATTTTTTCTGATTTCGCGCGAAAGATTAAGCTTCCCGATTCCCATAAATATATAACTATGCTGACTGGCAAAAACCAAAAACGCAAAATAATGCGTATACATCGCCGCGAGCGTGGCAAAACAATATCCCAGGCTATTAAAAAAATCAGGTTTCCGCAGCAAGCGCCAAAAAAACATGACCGAAAGCACGGAAAAAAAAACCAACATACTGCCCATCCGCCCGCTCCGGGAAAGCTCGACAAAATAGGGCGAAACCGAAACAAGTCCGGCAGCCCACCATGCCGCCCGGCGGCCGGCCCAGTCGCGGGTTAAGATAAATACCAGCGGGACCAAGGCTGCTCCGAAAAAAGCCGAGAATGTACGCAGCGCAAATTCAGTTGTCCCAAAAATCCTGATCCACCCACCCAATAAAACATAAAAAAAAGGCGGATGAATGTCCGTGGCCGCGCCCCGGAAAATTCCCTGCCAATCTGCTGATGCCAGCACAAGACTATAGGCTTCATCCAACCATATAGACCGTAATTCAACCCGAAAAAGCCGCAACCCCAAAGCGATAAAGATGAAATAAAAAAGCGGATGCCGAACCATCCGCAAAATAGTGTGTTTTTCAAACATGGAGCTATCTCTTTTCGCTGAGCAGTTTTGCATAGACCTGTTCCACCTGGTGAATCATCTTATCCCAGGTATGCTGTTGAGCACAAAGCCGCGCCTGGATTCCCATCTGCCTGCGCACATCCACATCACGCACCAGGCAGTCCATGGCATTGGCAACGGTTTGATCGTCCACCCGCGCCGGAAAAACAAACCCCTCCAAACCGGGTGTCATCAACTCCGCAGCACCGGCATTATTGGTCAGCAGTACCGGCAATCCACAGGCCATCGCTTCTAAAATCGTTAAACCAAAGGATTCATATTCCGGCAAGGCTGCATATACATCCCCGGCAGCATAGACTTGAAATGCATTCTGCCCGGCAGCAACAAAGTGTACCTGTTTTTCCAAACAATTTCTTTTCACCAGCTTCATCAGGTCTCTATGCCGTCCTGATCCGGAGGCAATCATCAGGTGAGCATCGGGGTTTTTTAATAACCGCAGCGCTTGAATCAACCGGACGGCACCTTTGAGCTGCGGCATATTGGCTACCAAAATAAAAACAACCTGGTTTTCTCGAAATCCATACCGCTTTCTAATGGCCATACGCGTCAATGCCAGCTTAGCAGGTGAGTACGTTTGAATATCCACCCCGGGATAAATCACCTCTATTGGAATATTCCGCGTATCCGGATAGGCCGACCTTATCTGCCGTTTCACCCTTTTTGAGACCGCGATCATCCGGCGGGCGCTAAAAAAAGCATTGCGCTCCATGTTCAACACCGCCCGGTGAGCCGGACTGAAAAATTTCCGCAATTTATTGTTGAAAGAAGAATTTTGTTTCAAAGAAGCACGCATCCCTGCCAAATGACAGGAATGAGCAGTCACCACATCTCCCCAGCGTCCGTCCGACCCTTGCGTGTGGACAACATCATATCTGGATGTTTGTGCTAAAAAACCGGCCTTGGTACTAAATGCGGAAATGGAGTGCCACAAGGGACGCCGGGGCGCCTTCACAGGCACCACTTCGGCTTGACATCCCAGGACTTCGTTCGGATCTGTCAGCACAGTCACCTCATGACGTGTGCTAAGCCGGTTGGCCAACTCATGCGTATAAAGTTCAATGCCGGCACCGGGCCGGCATCCTCTGGCAATCAATGCGATACGCACATCAATCCTTTTTAAACATTTTCTTATAAAACGCATACATCTGTAAAGAAATGCGTCCAGTGGTATAGTGGTCCAAAACACGCAGGCGGCCCTTTCTTCCCAAACGCAGGCTGGCAGGTGCATCCTGATGAACGGAAATAAGCTTCCCGGTCAAAGCCTGCCAATCACCTTCCGGAAAAACCATACCTGTATCTGCAATCACGTGGGGAATTTCCCCGGAGTCAGACCCCACCACCGGGACCTCACACGCCATCGCTTCGATGAGAACCCGGCCGAATTGTTCTTTCCAATGGTCGCGGGTTTCCGAAGGAAGGACAAGCACATCTAATTGTTGGATACTATGCGGGACTTTTTTATTATCCACTGCGGTAACGAACCGGATTTTTTCCAAAACACCAAATTCTGCTGCTGTTTTTTTCAGAACATCACGCAATTCACCATTGCCGGTTATAATTAAATTCCAGTCAAATTTTAATTCACGGACTGCCTTCAACAGTGTTACCAATCCTTTTTCTTCAATCAGGCGGCCAAAATAACCAATCGTAAACTTGTGATGTACGGCGTTCATCACTGCAAAAGGACGAAAAACGTCGGGGTCAACACCATATTGGGGGATCACGTCGCAGTTTCCTTGATAACCGCGTTTTTTCAGCACCAGCCCCGCTTCCCGGTTCCCGGCAATCGCCCAGCGGGAATTTTTTAAAACCCAGTTATCAATCCAGTTCAAAAGCGGTTTATAGGGTCTGTAAATATTTTCCCAAGTGAAAAACACAAAAGGAATGGCTAATTTTTTAGCAATACGCAGCGCCTGTGCACATACAAGAGAATAGGGTTCTTCCTCAACATGAAGAATATCCGGCGCAATTTTTTTAATCCGGCGCTTCAGACCGATGAGATAAAATCCACCCACCCGGCCCAAGAACCGCCCCGGTAAGCGGTGAATATGAATACCCTTTTCCTCCCCGCTTTTAGGTGCCTCCACCCAGCGGCCGCCTTCCGGCCAGCCGGTCGGGAGCACCAGATGCACCTCGCAACCATACCCGGCCAATAAGTGATACTTTTCGCGATAAACAGGCACAACCGCGCTATGTGAAATAATTAAAATTTTCATCAGTGGTTTATAATCCCTCCATACTGCCTGCAACCTGCTGTCCAAAATAAACCGTAATAAATCATCCCCGCACTCCCCCGGCATCCGCCGGACAAGTTACGCCGGGCAAGAGCACGGGGATTCCTTCGTATATTGAACGAATCATCAAGGTGCATCAATTTTACATGGAAATATATGGAAATGCAAAATATTTGCGACCCGGCCGGCGGAGCAGACTAAAAAGGACATCGTTCTTCAGCACGACGCATCCAGCCAGTCGGTCCTGAAAAACATAAAAAGTTCTGTGACTATTGAAAAAACAGTAAAAAGTACATGTCATCATTTGCAAACAATCACGTAACAAAGCTAAAATTTCTTGCAAAGTGTGGCCTTTAAGGGCAAAGCGGACCTGTGTGTATTGTTGAACGAATACGCTGCAGGGGTATGGCCTGACAAACTTCTTTAGCAGTTAGCAGCTTATTGCAGGCTGTTATTTTCATGCCCCCGTAACATTCTACGGCCCCTTTGCAGAAAAGCAGAGAAACAATGCGCACGGGTCCGGCCTATATACTGATATAAAAACCACGGAATGACCTGGTCAATCTGTTGAGCGCGCGTGCTGCCAAAGGACATTACCCAAGACGGGGACGTGTATAAATAAAAACCGATAATGAAACCGGATGTGAGAAATGCCGACATCCGAATCCCGGCAGCGTACTTGCTCAATAGTTTGACCAGGCTTCATCAAGAAATTGTCTTTTAGTCGACTTTTTCAAAACCGGCTAGCTATTAATCAGCTGCTGATAAACGGCACGATATTTCTTCACAATACTCTCCCAGGAAAAATAATCCGCGACCTCTCGGGTGCAGGTTTGTAATTTTTCCACCAGCTCAGGATGGCTCAATACATGCCGGATGCCGGTGGCCAGGGCGGCAGGATCATGCGGCAGCACTCCCCAATAATGCCGGCCATGCTTGAGGTTTTCCATCTGGATTCTCGGATCAACTGTAATCACCGCCCGATGATGGGCCAACAAGGTTACCAGACTACTGCGATTCAACTTGGCACCCTCCGTATACGGCTGGACCGCAACCGCACATTGTGCAAATACTTCGGGTAAATCTTCGGCAGCGAGATATCCGGTAAAACGAACCCATTCTGTCAATCCATACTCGCGAATAAGGGAATGTATTTTATGATGATAGCTATATTTTTCCGGAGCCAACTCACCGGCAACCAAAACGCCTACCGGAAAATTTTGTTCCTTTAGCCGCTTGAGTGCCGGCAGCAAAAACTCCCATCCTTTGTTGGGCATGACAGTCCCAAAATGAAGAATCCAAGGGTACTTCCGGTCCAATGCAATCATTTTTTTATTTGTCCTGTTTTTTTTCTCTTTTAAACCACCCACATTACTCCCCAAGGGAATCACCTGAATTTTTTGTGCATACGCTGCGGCTGTTTCCAAAACATTTTCCAAGTCCAATGAATTAGTACAAATAATCCGGTGTGCAGCCAATAAGGCCGGTATAAGCCGTATCCGGCCTGCCAGGGTATAGGTGGCATATTCGTGTAATGTGACCACACATTTAATCTGCGGTGCGCGCCAACGAATAAGTGCAAATAAAAAATTGGGGGTCAATCCGCGGTCGAATCCCAAACTGGGATACTGCAAATGACAGATATCCGGCTTCAAAGAGCATATTGCCTGAAAAAGATTCCAAAGCGCTGACAAAGACCATTGCGAAACCACGGCATGCACCGTCACGCCATGGTTGTCATCCGTTTTCCGGTCGGTGCGGGTTGTCAAAACCAATACATGCTCACCCTTGGCAGCCAACTGCTTTGAAAGATGATGTGTCTGATCACCGACACCGCAGTGCATGGGCGGGTAAGAACCTGAAACCATGCAAATTTTCATACTCCGCCTCTTTTCCCCTTTGTTTGCTTCTTCAGCATCACCACCAAATTCATCATCCAGTAAGCGCCGGTTTTATATTCAAAACGGTCCCACTGTTTTGGCGCCAAAGGCCGCAACCAATTATGCAGGGCATACGTCCAATCGAATTTCCCCTTACGATATCCATAGCCGCTAAAACGTACTACCGTCAAGCCAAGCCGTGCTGCAACACTCCGCATATCCCCCAATGAATACTGTGTCTCCCATCCCCAAGGCCAGTCACCGCGAAAAACATGCCAAAGTTTTGCCGCCGTATAGGGATTCCAGGTCTGCGGAACATCAACAATCATGGCACCGTCCGGTTTAAGCAGCCGCATCATCTCGCTCCAAACAGGCGCAGGATCTGCAAAGTGCTCCAGCAACCCTTGCGAAAAAATCAGATCAAATGATGCCGGCGCCAAACCAGTATGCCGTGCATCCGCCTGGATACAGGTGAGATTTCTTTTCAGCCGGTGTGCGTCCGTTTTCGCCAATTGGATTGCCTGAGATGCGCTGTCCAGTGCCACCACCCGGACTTGTTTATTTTTGGCAACCACAAGTGCATCCCGTGCCGGACCGCAGCCCATTTCAAGAACTGCGGCATTTTTTTTATGCAAGAGCGCATAGATAATGAAATCATGCAAGGGTTGTCTGGCCTGAACCCGCAGAGCAATATCTTTTTTCAGCTCTTGCAGCGATTGTGTTTCCCAGACATGTTCAAAAAATCTGCGCCGCTCCTGATACCCTACTCTGGGCGGGCGTTTCACAAAAACAATCACGGCTGCTAAAAAAAGTGCAGCATGCACCCCCCGGTCATGAATTAAACAATGTTCTGTAAAATTAGCAATAAAAAAACCGGCCAGCCCTGCAACCAGTGCCCAACCACCTATGGCAGGCCACCCGGGGCGGAGTCGGCCAATCTTCCGAAAAAAATAGAGTACCATGCGCATGGTAAACAGCAGCAGGGTCGCCAAACCCAGAAAACCGGTTTCTGCTATCACGGTCAGCCAGAAAGAATGCGGATGAGTGATGACACCAATAGGATTGATGTCGCTCCCGGCAACCATGGGCGCAAGAAAACGGTACATACCAGGCCCAATACCCAGCCAAAAATGATCAGATACCAACTTGCCGGTCACCTGTAAATAATCCAACCGGTCAGCCAAAGAAGCCAACTTGGTCTGCCAAAAAGAGCCGGTAACCAGGTCCGGCAGCTGGACCAAAATCAATACGAATCCGGTTGCCCCGAGCGTCATCAACCAAATTATATGTCGTGGTGATTGTTTTGCCAAACCCAGAAGGATAACCAGCAAGGCCCCTGCCAGGGCAATGAATCCGGTCAGAGAAAACGTGGTGATGAACCCGGCCGTCAAAATAAAGCTGCCGACCAATCCGACAAACCGGAAAAAATTACGCGGATGAAAAAGTGCAGCTGCCATGGTAAACGGCAATACCATCCCCACAAAAACCGCAAGTGTGTTGGGTCCAAAACCGGCACTGGCCCTGATCAATTCACCATGCACGGTCACAATGGTCAATAAATCAGGATTGGAAATCCGTCCCATCGTGGTCTCAAAAAATCCCTGACCTGCACTCACCATGGCGGCCAAAACCAGCGCCCAGATAACATGTTCCGCTTCCCGACCCCGCCGGAGCACATGGACACCGACGACCAATACCAGCACCATTTCCAATATTTTCAAACTTCCGCGCAGAGACTGCGGCGAGAGGACTCTCACTGCAGCTGCGATCGTGATAATCACAAAAGGAAGTACCCAAATCGCAATGGGAAGCGCACTGCGCTGCCAGGCCCGGTGTTGTATTATGTTTCTGAACAAACCCGGAAGAATCACAACCAGTAGCAACTCTCCGGTATGCACGGTGCCAAAACCAAACAGTTCCGCCTGATTTTCAAATGGCACAACCAGAGCAAGCAGGACCAACGCCTGGGAAGGTTGAAAAAAAGCCAGTAACCCGGCACACAGACTCAGTAAAATAATACTGAATCCATTTCCCGAAAAATACCAAACCGACCAGGCCAGAACGACCGCCAAGGTGGTGATGCCGTCCCAACGCTGCCTTGCCATTCCGGTATAAGGACTCCCTGGCGCAAACAACTTTACTGTCCGGCTATTTATATTCAAAGGAAAGCCACACTATGCTCTTCTTGAACGTAGATAACACTGATAATGATTCCGGACAGTTCAACTTTCTGCGTACTGATCAAACACCAGGCACCGGCCTTGAGCCCGGTTGCTTCTCTGGGAAATCCGGGTGTGTTGCGTACAACCTGCAACGCACCTTCCACGCGAAGTTTTATAATCACATCCTGTTGTCCGGCCAGTGGTACCGCCAACGGCAATCCGTCTTTGGCCGGAACAGGTTGCACGGATATTATTTCCGCGACTTTATTCCCCTGGCGGTTTACCACTGCATCTGCGGGTGATATTAAGGCCACAATTTCCGGCAGGGGTTTGGTAACCCGAACCTCAATCACTGCCACTTTAGAAATTTTGGAAGGTGTTGTTCCCCGCGAGATGGCGTATTGCACCGCCATCACCGCCGCACCCATGGCAACTGTCAAGGCAATCACATCCCACCAGCGAATCGTCCAATCTGTTTTCATTCCTCCACCTCCTTATCAAGTACATTTACCGCAGAGACGCTGAGGACGCAGATAAAAATCCACAGGCTTATCCGGCATACGCCGGACAGGCTGCCTGTAGATTTTTGTCCTGAGATGTTCGCCTTCGGCGGTATTGACTCGCTTCCTCAATGGGCTTAAGACGCATGATATATAATCATTCATCTCGTCTCCACACGTGACTGCCCATTGTGTTCGCGCTGGCACGATAAAATCAAATTCTAATATAAAATTTAAACATCCAATGATTTTATTTATGTTTCGCCTCTGCAACGGGCACTCTTGTTTTTAAACTTTATCCTACCTAGCCTTTGCTTTTCTCTGCGTCCTCAGTGTCTCCACGTTAAATTTTTTGTTTTTATTTTCCCGCCCTTGCTTTTCATCTTATCTGAACTTCCTCTGCGTCCTCAGCGTCTCTGCGGTGAATACCCGGTTTGATGTTGCGATATTTCCACTCACCCAGCAGTACCCAAAACAGACGCACCCAGGGTATTAGTAAATATTGCGGCACGAGCAGCATCAGGTCACGCAATCCGGTGGTACGTTTCCGGCATACCGCATAAACCGATCCGGCCCATCCCATCACAAATCCACCGACAAAAAGCAGACCCGCCAACGGTTGTTCCAAGAGATAACCAAGCAACATCCCCGGAAAACCAATGAACATGCCCCAATAAAAAACCGGAAACGCCCGTCCATCGATCCATTTCAGGTGCTTTTTATAGAGTACCGGATGTTTTTTCCTCAACAGAGCTTCATGCATACCGAACCGGGCTTCCTTAAAATAAACCCAAGGCGATGATACGAACAGGGGATGTTCAACCCGGCACTTCGGTTCAAATACAATACGGTTATTTTTCTCCAAAATGCTAAAAGCAATATCAGAATCCTCACGGTTTGCACGAAGAAACCGTTCATCAAACCCCCCTACCTGTTGAAAAACCGTTTTTCTATAAAGCATATTACAGGTCAAATAATTACCGCCCTTGACATTGGATACAATATGCGTAAACGGAGTCGGCGGTGCGGTCAACTTGGATGGTGCGGTTAACCCCTCCACACCGGCAATATGTTCATCTTGAAAATACGGTTCCGCAGCACACCACCAATCAGAACCGACAATAATATCCGAATCTAAAAATCCTAAAACATCTCCGCGTGCCGCCTCAGCACCCCGATTTCTTGCAATAGCAGGTCCCAAGGATTTTTCATGACGAATCACAATGACTGGAAAAGGGTCCCTGCGCGCTTCCAGCGCAGCAACGGTCCCATCACTGGAACCGTCATCTACAACCACCACTTCCAGCTCTCCGGGTTGGTGACGCAGTTGCCGGAGCGACTCAAACACAGTTAAAAGCAATGTCTTGCGGTTATAGGTTGGAATAATAATACTCAATCGAATCATTGCTGTCAGACCTTCCTTTTAAACATCCGGACGAATAATTCCAGATCATCTTTTTCAATTGCCCGGGTGCCAAAAATCGCAACCGTATAGACCCCGGCTGCGGTTGCCAAAACTAAAAACACATTGAGCTCTCTCATCCAGACAATAACACTCAGCATCAACCCCACCGATACCAGCACTCTGAGAACCATCTTAAAAACGGGAACAGGAAACAACAAACGATGCACCGCGGTCAAATACGCGACAAATAAAAATACCTCGGTGACCACCGCTGCCATGGCCGCACCCACATGTCCAATACGGGGAATCAGCAACAGGTTGGCGCCAATGCTTACAATGACTGCAATACCGGAAACGACCGCATTGACCATTTGACGCTCACACGATATCAGCAAATAAGATAACGCATAATTTAAAAAAATCATACACAATGCCAGGGCGAGCCAGCCGAGCGCTGCACCGGAAGGCGCATAGGCCTCTCCAAAAATTAAAATCATAAGCGGATTGGCCACTACCCACGCACCGCCGGCAATCGGCGCGCCCAACAGTAAAAGCAGCTTGATGACTTTAGTATTGGCCCGAATCAATTGTTCCCGGTTTTCGCGAAATAATTTTGAAAATCCCGGAAATGCAGCTATAACCAAAACTGCCGGAATCACCATCAATACCTCAATACACTTGTGCGCCGCGCCATACCACCCTACCTCGGCACTGGACCTAAGTTTGGCCAAAAGCGTCATATCAATGCGAAAATAAAGATTAATAAAAAGCGTTGTCACGGTCAGCGGCAGCGCCTGCTGCCAGACATATTTAAAAAAAGTAATGTCCCATTTCCAGGCGCCGGGTAAAAACCGTCCCTTCAGCAACAATCCGGCTGCCAGTAAAACTCCCAGCGCACCCGCTGCCACATACGCCATGGCAACCCCTTGAATACCCAGTCCGGCCTGCAAGGCGCCAATACCAAACAGCAGCAATCCCAATTTCTGGAGTGACATCACCAGAGCTTCATACTGCATTTTTTGATGGGCATGGAAAACCGAATTGATAAACTCAGTAAAGGAATTAAGCATAACAAACAATGCCATCCATAAAACCACCCGCACGGTTGCCGCATCGGATGCCGCCCAGCGTACACCAATAAGCACTGTGAAAAAAAACAGCGTTGCCAGCACCAATTTCATCAACAACAGATTAAAGAAAAGATTTCGGGTTTGTGCCGGATCTTTGGCTGCATCCCGAATGAGCAGCGGATTTAAGCCAAAATCAACAATCACGACAAATAACAGTGAAAAGGAAAAAGCAAAATTAATAATACCAAAACTCTCATCCCCCACCACCCGGGCCACCAAAACCACAAAAGCAAAGGAAAGCAGCCGGATGATCACTTCACCCAGCCCTTTGAACACCGCATTTTTTGCGAATGCCCGCGAAAAACTCATGATATTTTCCGATTTTTTTTAAAATGGCGCATGCGAATCAAAAAAAGATCCACAAACATCTGGAAAGAATCGGCAATCGGGGAAACTTTCGAATCCATGACATTGTTCCATATCACCGGAACCTCAACAATCTGTGCTTGGGATTGCCGGGCAAGATAAAGAATTTCAACATCAAACCCAAAACCCTTAATCGTCATTCGGCGGAATATATCTCTGGCAATTTTTCGGGTAAATAATTTAAAACCACATTGAGTGTCATGAATCCCGGACAATGTAATCAAACGCGCAAAACGATTAAATGTTTTCCCCATCATCTCACGGTAAAACGGCTGCCGAACAGTAACGGCCGCGCCTTGCAGCGCACGCGAGGCAATCGCCACATCTGCCCCCTGCTGCATCGCCGCCTCCAGTTTCTCAAGCTCCTGGATTGGTGTGGAAAGATCCGCATCTGTAAACAACACCCGCGCTCCCCGGCTGGCAGCGACACCGCGCCGAATCGAGGCGCCTTTGCCGCGATTGCGTTTATTATGTAAAACCCGAATATTTAAACCTTGCTCCGCAAAACGCCGGGCAAGGCCGACTGTATTGTCTGAGCTGCCGTCACTAACCACAATAACTTCATACGAGTCCTCTCGTTTTTGCAAATACGTCTGAATGGTCATCAGCGTTTTAGCCAGCCGGGCTTCTTCATTGTACGCCGGAACAACAATAGAAAGTGCCGGCCGGGAAATATGTGTCATGATGGCAATGGCTCCGGGCGTGGTTGATTGCTTTCCATGTAGGCAACAATTGCGATGCCCAGACCGACGAGCACGCCAAAATGAATACCCCGGGCATACATACTAAGAACATCAAAAAAATTATGAATTAAAAACGCCAAAACAGCACCGATCACACCGGAGAGCAATTGCCGCTCATAGTCCGGCGGGTTGTTAAAAAAACTTCGCCCCATTCGAAAAAGCATTGAAAAACACAGCACTAAAAATGCCACCAATCCCAGCAGACCGATTTCAATCCATATTTGTAAATACCAGGAATGAATATGTTTATTGATCGCTTCCCAGGCATAATATTTTTCATCAAAATATTTCCGGATATTATGCTCATACCCGCCCGCACCGAATCCCACCCAGGGATGCTGCCGAATCATTTTTACCGCCGTCTTGATGCAAACACCGCGAAAACCGAAGGAATCTTCTTTTTCCGGCTGGGTAAAGGACGCCACCCGGTGCATGACCGCTTGCCGGGTCTTTTCCAGCGGCCCTTGATATAAAACCACCACAGTCACGACCACAGTTATAACCAAGGCAATAATCATCTTCATTTTTTTGGGAATATTCAAATAAATCAGGATGCCGCCGATAAGCGTCATTGCCAGCCAGCCGCCACGCGAGAAAGTAAAGATAAGCGCAGTAAGCATAATAACCGCTAAAAAACCAACCGCCATCCGCTGTCCAATTTTTTTCATTTCCACAAATTGAATAAAGGCTATCGGTATTGCCAGAATTAAGTACCCGGCAAACTGGTTGGGATGACCGAAGGTAGAGTACGCCCGCATGGTCGCACCCCTGTCCACTGTAAAAATATATTTCCCTGTATTGAACCCGGCTTCCGGACCGGCAATCGTCTGCACAATTCCTATAATCGATGCAATCACTGCCGCCCCGATAATGACGGCGGCGATCATTTTCATCTCCCGGCGGGTCACAACCACGCTGAAAACCAGCCAGGCAGTTAAAATAATTTCCATCCAGCGCAGCCACTGCTTGATGACAGTGTTAAACTGCTCGGCATTGACAGCCGAAATAAACACTGCCAGGCTAAATGCGGCAATTGCAATAATCCAAAACCTGGAAAATAAACGCGTAACATTTCCTCCCCGCAAACGATTTAACCCAACTCCGATTAAAACTGCAGAAAGAACCATTTGATTGAGATAAACCGTTAAACCAATTTCAAAGGGCAAATCATAGGGAATGCAGGCCATGAGGAACAATACCCCCAACAGGGGATAAAAAAATGCGCTCACTCCGGCACCCACAAAAACTGCCGAAATGACTATACCGACTACCATCAATAAGCACCCTTCCCAAACAAAACTGCAGGAAGCGTTCTGAGCATAATCACCACATCCAACAACAATGATTGATTCTTGATGTAATATAAATCATATTTAATATTCTCTTCAAGCGGTTTATCCGTCCGCCCCGAGACCTGCCACAATCCGGTTACGCCCGGGAGAACAAGCAGCCGATAACGGTATATGGCTTTATATTTTTCCACAATAAACGGCATCTCGGGCCGCGGCCCGACAACGCTCATATCCCCTTTAATCACATTGATCAGTTGCGGCAGCTCATCCAGGCTGGTTTTGCGTAAAAAGGCACCCAGCCGGGTCACGCGCGGGTCACCTTTACCCTTGGGTGTTTTGGCGTATTGCGGTGCATCAACATACATGGAACGAAATTTATAAATCAAAAATTTCTTGCCGTGGTAGCCCACTCGCTCTTGGCGAAAAAACACCGGTCCTTTGGACTCTGCCTTGATGGCAAGCATAATCAACACCCAAATCGGCAATGAAATCATCAATGCTACAATGCAAACCACCTCATCCACAAACCGTTTCAAAACCTTGTAGCCGCCCCCAAGCTGACCTTCCTGCAGGCTGCTGATCAAGCCTTCCAGTCCCGCACCCGAGGGAGCGTCAAATCCGGAGAGATCAAATGCTTCGGTCACATTGCGGTGCGAAATGCCATATTCATTAAAAAGCTCATTGACTTCCAACGTATGTTTATAATTTTTAACTGAATCGGATACGATCACACCATCAATTTCACCGCGCTTAAAGCGCGCTAGTACGGCCTGATCAATTTTTTCCTGGAGTTTTCCAATCTTCGGCGAAATCCCCCGGGGCAGGACAACGCGCGCAACAATGTTGTAGCCTAACTGAGGATATTGTTTAAGCAATTTATGAATCGCCTTCACTTTTTCTTCAGAACCGACTACAGCCACATGCCGTTGATTCCACCCGTGGGATCGCATGCGCCTTAAAAACCGGTACCACAAAAACCGGGTCGTAATCACGAAACAGTTTGTAACAATCCAAACAATCAATACCAAAACCCGCGACTGTTCGTAAAGTTTAAAAAAGAATGTCAACGCCAAAGCCATCAGCAATGCATAGGTTAAGGATTTAATAATATTGGAATATTCCTCAATCATGGAGAGATCCCGAATATCGCGGTACAACCCCTGTTTTCCAAAAAAAGCGATAATAATCACGATCAAAATGGAAAAAGAGACTATGTATTCCCCAACCGGCTGTACATTAACAAACATCTCCAGCCGGCTCCGAATCCAATAAGCAATCCGAAAAGAGAGCAGCAATGTTATTAAATCAATACACACCAGCATCAATGTCATAATAAAGTGGTTGGTCTTGGCCTTCATTGTGGATTCCTGTTCTATGAATGCGTTTTGCCTATTATCATACCATTTTTCATAAATATTTCTCAATGGATATGCTTGTTTTGAAAGGTTTTTTTAGTCTTTCACCCGGAATGATCGGACCCCAGCTGCAGATAGCACGTTTCCAGTACTTCAGTTAAATGTTCCCATGAATAGCGTAATTCCGCAGCCGTACGAGCATGGCGCCCCTTGGTTTCACATGCAGATTCATCTTCCAGCATCTGCCAGACTGCCTGACCAAAATGATCGGCATCCGGATCAGCCAAAGTACCAATATCTTCCGCCGCAAACAAATGACGCATCTCCCCCACTGAAGAAGATATAATTGGTCTGCCCATGGCCATATAATCCCCGACCTTGTTGGGCCAGCGCCCGATATTGGCCTGCTTATCGGCAAACGGCAGCAAGAACACGTCTGCCGCACCCATATGGTCTGAAATCACTTCATATGGCAGGATACCATATTCCAAAATACCCTTTTCACAGCCTTCTTCCCTGGCAATGGTCTTGGTCATGGGGGACGGTTTCCCGACCAGAATTAATCTGGCATCCTTGTCCTTCCTAAAAATCCGGGCAAACGCCCGTAATGCCAAATCCAGATCATAATGCACAAATCCCATGAATCCCGCCACTTTGGCATCCAAGGCAATACCTAGTTTTTTACGACAAGCCTGTTTGTCGCGGGGTTGGAAATTCTCGACATCCGCCCCGCCGGTAATTTTGCAGATGCTTTTTTGGGGGACGCCAAGTTTCACGGCCCTTTCCAGCAGTGCGGTGGATATCACGGTTGTGGCATCTGCCTGGGTACGAAAGTGTTCCTCATACCAGGTCTCAATCCCGCTAAAAAAAACTTTGATCAACTTGTTGGAGCGTTCCTCAATCACACCGCCGCGCCCCCACCAATCCGCCCAATCCATCACCAGAGGTACTCCCTGTTTTTTCAAACGCATGGCCGGATGAATTACCGCCGGCCGGGAATCAAATGCGTGTACAAGATCATATTTTTCTTTTTTTAAATACTGTTTTCGAATATGGGTATCATATAAATCCCAGCCGGACCGCCCGATTCCCCAGAGCAGATCAGGAAACTGGACCACCCGTACACCTTGGAGTTCAATTTCCTCAATTCCGCGCCGGTGGGTGGGATGAATGGTATAGATCGTGACCTCATGTCCTTTGCGCACCAAATAACGCCCAAAATGGTAACAGCGGAAAAAGGTTGAGCGCCAAATCATATTGTGGTTAAGCATGAGTATTTTCATTAGTCAAGTGTCCATTTCATTACAATTTATTATTCGATCATTCCCAAAATTAATTTTTTATCAAACAATTTCAATTCATTTTCATCTTCAAGAAAACGGCCTACATCTGCCCTTGCTTTTGCCATATCTATTTTTTCAAACCGTTCCCGCATAAAAACTTTCATATTATCTGAACTAATTTCAGGATGATTGTCCCGGGTCTGTTTGATGGCATTATTTAAAAATAAATAATTTGGTTTTACTTTTTTGCCCAAGTACCAAATCAAGTCATAAATATCGCGGCCTTTGGTGTAAGGGCGAAAAAACAGAGCATGCAGCTTCCCGGCAAATAAGGACGGCAAATCATAATGTTGAATAACAGTTAAATACTCTCCCGTAACCGGCGTCACTTGGATTACCCCGCCTTTGGGTGGGCGGACATCCACTTCCAGTTTGATGGATAATTTTTGCCCAGCCAAAGGACTAAGACTCAATTCTTTCAATAATCCCGGGAATTTTAAAAAACCACTATTTACCGTATTTTTTTCCTTGTGCGCATGCTCAGTTTCCAGTCCATTCAGCCGCAATTCCTGAATTATTTCCTTACTCAATTTCGAAAAAGAGTACCCCTTGCTTTTGATCAAAGAAAAATCCATATCCTCGCTAAACCGGCGAAGATTGTACAAAATTCGCAAAGCTGTCCCGCCAATAAAAACCAGATGCTCAAACATACCCTTATTAAAAATAATTCTTAAAATCCATCGTTGTAAATATTCTCTGGCCAGATTCAATTTTTCTCTATCATCCCGGCCTGCCCCGGCTACGGCCAATAAAGTGTCCTTCATTTTTCCATCCTTCGGCACAAGGCCTCTGCTGCCAACCGCATATCTGCGCGCTGAAACAATGCAGCGTATCCACGAATTTTATTCGGATCTAATGTTTCAACATGTTGCAATCGGAGATTTTCTTCCCAAATTTTTTCATCCACTGTTGCCAGTCGAAATTCGCGATGTAAATATATATAATCAATTAATGCTTTTTCAGGCATTGCAATAGAATAGACAGCTGACTGATTTCCATCCTGATGCTGACGATAACCTGAAAATGCTTCCAGTTTTACATGTTGAAAAACAAAGCGCCCCAATTCATTTTGAAATGTTTTTGTTTTTCTGGTTGTAATACAAGTGATCGCAGTCGTTTTTTCCGGGATAAGACCATAAAAAGATAACGCAGTTTCCAAACTTACATAGGCCGGCGAATATAAATTCATAGCAATCGCCATCAGGGACAAATTCATCTTGCGGTCATCTTCATTTAAAATATACACACTCTTGCGCAATCTAATAATTTTTTTTTGACGAATCCAGTTCTGAAGCTGATTTTTTAAAGTATGGGGATTCTCCTGAAACAGCAATTTCATCGCTTCCCCGGAAATCACCGGTAAATGCTGCACCTTTTGTCGAAAATCATCGTATTTCATATCGTTTCCTTTATTACTATTTTATTAGTAATATCGGAAACATCGTAACATGTTTTCCTTGTGTCCGTCAAATATTATTTGAAAGTTTTTCCAAAGGGACAATACATTAGTGGCCTGATGAAAACACCACAGGTTTATAGCGCGAATATTTTTCATCCCAACAAACATACCTTACCAATAATTTTCCCATCTTATCGTCTCAACTAAACAACCCATATTTTATAATACAATATAATGCGCGAATGGCATCTTTGGCGCCAATTTTCTTTCCTTCTTCATAAGACCGTCCATGATATGAAATACCCACTTCATAAAATCGCAGCTTCTTTCTGGCAAGTTTGATTGTCATCTCAGGTTCAATCCCAAAGCGTTTTTCCTTTAATTGAATACTTTGGATATGCTCACGCTTAAAGACTTTATAGCATGTTTCCATATCTGACATATTGAGATTGCTGACCATGTTACAGGCGAGCGTTAACATGCTATTTGCCACATAGTGCCAAAAAAAGTGAAGACGTCTGATTTTATTTGTAATAAATCTACTACCATAAACCACATCCGCATTATCAGTTACAAAAGGCTGAATAAGTTCATAATAATCTTGAGGATCATACTCCAGATCAGCATCCTGAATGATTACTACATCATTTTTCGCATGTTTAAATCCTTCGCGAATCGCTCCTCCTTTTCCGGAATTACCCGGCAATGTAATGATGCGCATATCCGGTCCACTTAAAGATTCTAATATTTTTAGCGTACTGTCTTTGGAACCATCATTGACCACAATAATTTCTTTTTCTATTTTTATGTCACGGACCCGACTAATAATTTCGGCAATCGTCGCTTCTTCATTGTAAGCAGGAATAACGACCGAGATCGAAGGATAGTTAACATCACTCATTTTATATGCCCCTTTTTTAAATTATTAAAAGCAATTATTCATTCACCTATATTTATCTTCTTAGATCCCAACTCATAAACTGCGCAATACTGCCCTTCCCAAACCCGCTGATAAACCGCATTGTTAATTATAGGATTTTCTTCAGTCCGTACTGGAATCTCAATAATGATCGACTTCATCTCATTTTTACTATGTGCCTTCTTATTTTTTATTGACTCGTTGGTCACAGCAACATGTTCAAGTGTGATTTTGTCATTATTATTATAAAGCATTCTCCAAATCGGATATTCCCAACTATCTTGTCCAAAAACAGCGCCTATATTTTGAACATTACTATTTTTAATAAATTCAACCACATCCAAATACTCTTGTCGTATCGCGCTACGATTATTAAAATAATTAAACTCTCTTGAATGTTGAAAAATACTGTTTTTTTCTGTTAATGGACGTGTTTGATTTTCCAATAAATACGGAATTGACTGATAAAGCAGTAAGACAGGAACAATATAAAGAATCCATTGGATTTTTATTTTAGATAAAGCGAAAGCAAGTATGGGTGTAAAAACGACAAATATTGGCAACTGCAATCTTGAGTGCCATGGTTGCCATTTTAAATAAAAACAGAATATCGCGAACATACTTATACCGGAAATCAAATAATACAACCACAAGCGATCCTGTTTCCTGATAAAAATATAATAAATTATAACCACTAAAACTAAAATAATTATTAGCACTGTATGGAAAAAATTACCGGCATAATCCTCATGTTTGGTGAGTTCTGAATAAATTCTGAATTTCGACCCCGGCCATGTCGTTTTCGGATCATTCCAGGGAATATTAAATTTCATAAATAATTTTTCAATATTAAATTTGGTCATATTGTCTATTTTGGGATTTGTTGTAGCAAGATGCATTGCTGTATTTCTGATTCCATTAGAAACAAAGGTATTCATGTTATATTCTTCATTATTATAACTAGTCTCATGTTTCCCCAACACGTGTCCGAATGTTTGGTGATTTCTAAAGTAATGACCACCACTAATTAACATTACCGGTAACAGACTAATTGCCAACAACAGTATTGCTTTCTTTTTGAGTTTAATAGTCAGTATAATTCCAAATATCGCCATTATAGGCAGCGTATATAAAAATGCAGTCCCTTTGGTTAAAATCGCTACTGCAAATGCCAGCGAGGCCCACAAACCGATGACCCATTCTTCTTTTTTAATCGCTTCAATCATAAAATATAGAAGACATAACAAAAAAAACGCCAGAACATAGTCATTTTGCGTACTTGTAGACTGCAAAATCCCCATCGGAATCGTCGCAACAAATACAGCTGTTATTATCTGACCAATTCGATTGATGTTTAATTGTTTTGCAATAAGGGATGCCGCCACTACACTTCCAATCATTGCTAACCATTGCACACTATTTGCAAAAAAATCATTTCCGCTCAATATCATCAATTGAGCAACAATATATTCCGCTGCCGGTGGTTGATATAGCTGCCGTAGTATATGCGTAGGATAATGTGCAATACTTTCATTTTGAATCCAATGTCCAATACGCGCCAAATGATAGGTCATTGAATCCCAGTTATTGGGTGGTGCATAAATCGCAAGAAAACCTGTTAGTATAATTATTAATGCTGCTGCAATCAAAAATAACCATTCAATACTCGTTAACGAAGGAAAACGAGTTGCAAACAAAAAAACATTCAATCTTTTTTTATATAAAATGATCAAAACCACCAAATTCAAAATACTCCAGCCAATGATCAACCCTGTAAAATTAAACAACCCGACCAGACTGGATATTTCTGTAAGTAAAACAGCGGCGACCATAGTACTTATGGATGCCTTCAAAACAGACTCGCGCCAGTTTTTATACACAGATTGATACCACCCAAAATTCCCAAGCCAAAATACCATTGGCATTAGCAATCCGATTAAATACATTGTTTTATTCCTCAGATTTGTTTGATTTTATTCGTCGAACACTCTCGGCCAGATATATCATTTATAGGCCTGCGCCGCCATAGTAGCGTGGATCCTTGGACTCTGACCCGATACCGACCATAAAAAAATGTGCCCTAGCAATTCAAACTTCACGTCCATATCAAAATCACGCACCACACCTATTCCTTTTGGGACTGTTCTGCGTTAACAATCTCCTGGAACGCTTAAACTTTGAGTTGCGCCAACGGTTTCAGGCTACTAGAGCACCATGTATTCCGAATTGAAGGTGCTCAAACTTACTTGGGCGGCATCTGAAGCCCGGAAATCAACTACAAGCTAAAGACTTCAAAAATTGGTCAGCATTAGAAAGGCTACTTAACTTTTGTGCGCTCTATACGAATTCAAACCACAAATAGTAACATGACCGGTTATTATACTCCGCAAGTGTTGTGTTAAATTACCTTAAAATAATTTTATCATTTATAAAATACCATAATAACCATCACATGACGATTAGTTCTAATTGATTCCCCTGAAGGCGAAATACTGATAGGATTGATATTAAGTGTAATAGTATGTGTTCCCGCCGTCAAAATAGCGGTCCCTATCAAATTTACCATTGCTGAAGGCGTACCCGTATTAATGGAATTTTCCCCATTATCTCCCCCCATCCCTTCCATATCAATATGAAACTGACATACCGAAGCTGTTGCACCTGTAACAAGTGCGTAATTGCATTTTGCAAACGCAACAACAGTAGCATCTTTTGTCAACGTGATCTCTTGGCTCAATATTTGTTGGCTTCCAAATGTATTCCAGTTTTTTGACGGTATATCTGTCTCAATCCATTTATTCGTGACCGCATTATCTGCTATCTTATCCGTTATAATTGCCCCATCAGCTACATTCATGGCATAAGCTGCGCTGTTGAGTTTATGCCGCGGGGCCATGAATTCATCTGTGCCAACTTGCATATCCAAATAATACGTGGTATTAAAATCAAGACTATCCAGTGTGTTGAGTCCTGACCCGAGTTCAATACTGAAGTATCCGTTTTTTGTTGGCACCTGATAGGAATCATTCCATACCCGATAAGTCCCTTCATCATCTGATGTCGGATGGGTCCATAATCGAAACGCCACGGAATAGGTTCCGTCAGCTAAAATATTGCCTGTGCTATCCGTCAAACGTCCTTGATAATTAATGGTTTTCGGAATATCTGCCATAGCGGCAACTGCCAGACTGATTGCCAAAATTGATAACATTACTATTTTTTTCATTTGTTTTTCCTCCTGATTGTATTGAATGCAAGACCGGCCTCACGCAAAGACGCAAAGGCGCTAAGTTAAAGTCCATTGACGACTCGATGCATTCCATCTTTTATTAAATGCTCTCCAAAATTGATTAATAACCCTAATTTCTTATGGCTCAATCTTAAATAGGTTAATAATTGCTTTTTATGAACCGGTGCAATTTTTTCAATCGATTTCAACTCGATAATAACACAATCATTAACAACAATATCAGCACGAAATCCTTGCTCGAAAATATATTTCTTATATTTTACTGAAATGGGTTGTTGAACGCTGACATTCAATCCTTCATTTTCCAGTTCCTTTGCCAAAATCACTTCATATACCGTTTCCAGTAAACCTGGTCCAATATCTTTATGTATTTGAAATGCTTTATGAATAATCATTTTTGCTAATCCATTTTCATCCATCTTTTTAGTTTTCCTTTATGTCATTGCCTGATGCTTTTAGCCTTTTAGCTTCTTAGCTTTTTAGCTTTTCCTTTGCGTCTTTGCGACTTTGCGTGAGGATAGTCACTATTTGATCAGGGCAATTTTTTTCTTCACAATTGTTGTCCTATTACCATTTTTAGCTTTTACCCGCATGATATACACACCATTGGCCAAATTCGACATATTCCATTGCCAATAATTTTTTCCAGCCGGTCTCATGTCCCAGCGTTTAGATATTACCAACTGATTACTAGTGGTATAAACCTTGATCTCAACATCAGCAGGTTCTGACAAATGAAAATAAATATGCCCAATATGGCCGCGGATAGGATTGGGTGCTGCATAAACCCATTTTTTGGTTATCAATTCCCCGCCAAATTCCCTGATGGGGGTCATGGTGACCGTTACGGTAGGTGTCACTGTCGGGGTGGGCGGCGCGATAAAATAATCATTGAAAAACCCGGCTTGAGAAGACGTGGTGCCGCCCCAAATCTGGCCGACGATGGTCTCGCCGACAGATGATAAAACACTCCGGCTTGCTGTGGATTGGGTATTGCCGCCTGAATTGACAACTGAATCTTTTAAAATATAATTTGCTGATTGAGCGGCAAAAACAGTCATGGGATAAAAGACGAGGACGGTTAAAATTATGCTAGTGATAATTTTCATTATTTCTCCAATTTTAGTTGCTTTTAAAATTTTCACTGAGTTTTTTATTGCCTGCAACTACAAGTAGTTTTCAAACTTTTTATCAAACGCTTCCTAATTTATATCTCCAGCGTTTTTTAATATTTATTTTTTTGGCGTCATTCCCGCACCGTGTCCGGCGTATGCCGGATGCCGGGTGACTTTGTCGGGGATAAGATCATTCGGCTGCGATAGCGTCCCAAATATATGACATCCATCAAGTTGGGGGTATGACAACTTAAAAAATACACTTTCCGCAACAGAAATTAGCTAAATTACGGTTGGATAATTTTCTCAAATTCATTTAACAACAAAGGCAGTTCTTCTTTTACTACAGTCCAAACGATCGTATAGTCAACACCAAAATATTCATGCATGAGCTTATTGCGCATACCAATCATACGTTTCCATGGGATTTCAGGATATTTCTGACGAATTTCTTCCGGGATTTTTCCTGCAGCTTCACCGATAACTTCCAGACTCCTTACAACAGCATTTATTGTTTTTTTGTCAGAAAGAAATAATTTAAATGAACTGTCCTGTGTAAACTCCTGGGTTTCCCGGATGGCATCCAAAATATCGCGCAAATAATCAGAATAATCACGCTTCATATTGGATAAGCCTCTTGTAAAATATATTTCCCAATAGCAGGTTTAAGCGCCGCTTTACTGACAAGATCCACTTTTTTATGCAAAAGATATTCCAATTCTTCCTCTAATTCCAAAAATTTAAAAAAACCAACAGGTTTTTGAAATTCAACCAGAACATCCAGATCACTTTCCGGCGTCTGTTCCCCACGAACATAGGATCCAAAAACACTCATGCTCTTGATCGCGTATTTTATTTTCAAAGCACTTTCGTATTTCCTTAATTCCGCGACAATTTCTTCTATAGACTGCATGTTGTGTCCCTTTCATACAACGATATTTTTATTTTACCGCAACAAAGTACAAAAACACAAGCAAATACAAAATATAGTCTCTCAATCGTTCATTTTAGTACAATAAAATAAAAACCAGTTAATATGCTTGGATTCCAAGAGGATGCTTCCAGCAAATATCCGTCAAAAAAACACGAATTAAATGCGCTTAGGTCATTCCAGGAAGAATTTCCAAAAACAGAATCCATTTTAGTTTACCGGGGTAACAAACGGTATCAAACCGAAGATGGTATCAAAATATTGCCTGCCAAAGTATTTTGCCAAATATTATATCAAAGAAAGGAAGACTAATTCTCGAAACAATTTTTCCTTTTCAGCGCAAAGCACTCTTAACACAAATTCTCATACACCGCATACTGTTTTTTCGCGATCGCATCCCAGGAATACTGTTTTTCGACTTTTTCCAAGCCATGCTTTCCAAATTGATCTCTTTTTTTCTGATCTCCTAGAAGCTCAAGGCAATAGTGCCCCAGTTTCTCTGGTGAGCGGTCTACCAAATAACCGTTCTGCTCATGGTCAATCACTTCGGTGATCGCAGGAATTCCTCCTCCGATCACGGGTTTTTGGAACAACCAGGCTTCGGCAAACACCCCGCCGAAGCTTTCCTGCTGAGAAGGCAAACAGAAGATGGTGCAATCGTCCAATGCCGATGCCTTTTCTTGTTCTGATACCCGATCCATTTCGATCACCCGGGAATCTTTGATTTTTGCAAAACGGTGTTTTGAATACCCGGTCCGCGGTCCAACAAATGCAAAACGCACATCCGGCTTCTGTTTCCACACGATTGGCATTGATTTCAATAGCTGATCAAATCCTTTATAGCGATATTTCTGCCCAAGAAATAATATCACCGGTCCGCCAGGACCAAAATAATCAGGCTGTAGTGCATGTTGAGATACCACCGGCGCATGCCCAATCACATGAATTCTCTCCCTGGCCACACCCAATGAAACCAGAGTCACTTTCTCAGCATGGGTTAAAGCCATCACTGCATCCGCTGCTTGGTATAGCCGGATGTAAGAACGATAGCGCCAACCCTTCCAACGCGGATGATGAAACGGCGTAAATACAAAGGGGATTTGGCGTTTTTTCGCAAACTTATATGCTGCCCATGCCAAAAATTCCCGCCCGATTCTTCCGGCATGCACAACATCAATTGCCCCTGCCATTTCGTCCATTCTTCCCAACATCACATCGGATATTTTGGAAACCGATGTCTCCATTGTCAGGTAATAACTCCGACTCCAAAATGCCAAATGCTTTTTTTGTTGGGGCGTTAAATTAAACCGGCGAATAGGTATCCCCTCATGCTGATAGTCTTTATCACCCGGAGCATTCAGGGTTACACCGCGCAGCCAATCGGTCCGATTTTCCGACCAATGACAAATCGCCTGGACTGAGTGTGCCTTTTTCATCTGCTTGGCAATCTCGAACAAATGGGTTTGCGCGCCACCGGTCGCGGGTGGCAACGCGGTCATGGCATAAAGAATATTCACTGATGTGTCTCCATTATTTTTTCATAAAAACTTTCCAACCGACCACTCAATGTATCCCATGCCAATACTTTCTCTGCTATTTCCCTCGCCTCTTCGCCTGTCCGGCGAGCCAATGCGTCATTTTCAAGATAAATTGTCAAGGCTTCAGCAAATGCTTCCGGGGCATTACTGCAGGTTGTACCCACTTGATGATCTTTAAAAAACCATTTCATCTCGCCTACATTGGATGCAACCACCGGACGGGCTGCAGATAAATACTCCCCAATTTTATTGGGCCACCGGGCGGCATTGCCCACAGTGGCGCGAAGGGGTAAGGCAAAAACATCACAGCATCCCATCATCGTAGACAGGTCTTCATATTGAAATTTTCCTACAACCTTTATCCGGTCTTGCAATCCATATTTTTTTAGCAAACTATTTGCTTTGGCATTGTCCGGTCCAATAAGATAAAGCAAACAGCGGGAATCACGTAGCGCAAGCTTAATAAAAGCTTCGACCAAAATATCCAGGTCTTCCTGATTGGTCCCGACAAAGCCGACAACCTTTTTGCCGCGATCAATCCCCCATCGACTCCGGGATGCTGTTTTATCTTCAGAATGAATAACATCCACCGGTGCCCCGCCCGGGAGATATAAGACATTGTCCGGATCTTTGGCCAATTGTTTTGACCGTTCTTCCAACAGATGAGATATGACAGTCACACCATGCACCTGCGTCCGAAGTTTATCCTCCTGGCGCGCGATGAAAGCCTTGATACCGGGGACTTTCCCCCATTTCGGACCCAAACCCGCCTGGCTGTACCAATCACACCAATCGGAGATTACAATCGGTTTACGCTGACGCAATCCCATCTGCATGGGAAATCGCACATTCGGATGAAATTCAAATCCGTGAATAACATCATAGCGGTTCAGGCGGATCAATTTTTTTCGTCCTGCAATATCCAATGGTCCGGTACCCTGACCGGGAAGATCATGCAAAAAATCCGGCCCCTCCCAGATGGTTACACCGTCTTCCTCTGTAATGCGCGGGTGCCATTTAGACCGCGGCGAGACCGTTGCCAAGGTCACTTGATGTCCCAATTTGACAAGCCCCCGGGCCAAAAACCAGATCCGCCAATAGGTTCCATAATTCCGGTATTGATGCCCCAGCATGAGAATATTCATGACTGCTGTTCTTGATGGATGGTTTGATAAACTTGGTAAATTTTTTCAGCAATTACCGAAGCGGAAAATCGCTTTTTGGCCGATACCTGCGCTGCTTTACCCATGGCAATGGTTTTTTCCTTATTTTGCTGGGTTTGCAGCAAAGCCGCATACAGTCCTGCTTCATCATCAACCTCAAGCAGATACCCTTCTTCATCCTGCCGGACCATGTGTTCCACACCGCCTGCCCGGGTGGCAATAATTGCCAGACCGGCAGCCATCGCTTCGGCAATCACCATGGGTGCTGTTTCCTGTTTTGAAGGCAATACCAAAATACCGGCTTTGACAATTTCCCGACGCACCTTCTCGGGCTGACACCAACCTAATAATTCAATACCATCCTTTCCGGAAAGCTGTTCCACAAACTGTTCTACTTCACGGCGGTATTCAGGATAATGCTCATCATAAGGGCCAATGACTGTCAGTCGGATATTGGCGAACTTTTTTCTAGCGCGTAAAAATGCACGCATTAACATAAGTGGAGATTTACGGGGATCGAGTGTCCCAACAAAAACAAACCGCGTTATATCACGCGAAGACTGCATATTAAAAAAATCATCATGAATGGGGTTTTCTATCGGATGAATGATTGCCCGGGTCTCATGCCGAATCAACCTTTCCACATAGGGATTGATGGAAATAATATGCTTCGCCTTCCGGATACAATACGCTTCAATATATTTCAAGAGCGTCCAGCGAGAAAAAAAAGAAGTACTTAACCACTGGGCTTCCATCCGCCGAATACCATGCAGGGTAAGCACTGCCGGCCAGGGACCCGACATGGCCGCATAACCGTATTCATCCGTCCCCTGCGCATGTACCAGGTCCGGTTGGATTTTTTTCAAAACCCGCATAATCCGCAATCGATCAAATTGAAATAGCGTGGCAGCGCGCAGTCGACTGGGTCGCTTAACAAAATGAAATGTCACCCCTTGATAAATAACGGTTTGATTTTCCTTCAATTCGGTCGTCTGCGAGACAACGTGCAATTCCAATCCTTTTTTTTGTCCCAAAACTTCACAGAGATTTTTTATCCATGTACTGGGATGCACAAAAGTTCCGCTCCGCTTCACAAGTGGTTCAATTTGTTGCGGAGAAAACTCCCCCAACATGGCAACTCGCATCTTACACCCCGCTTTTCTTCGCTGCAAACCACAGTTGCAACTGATGCCGGTTTATATCATTTTTATCCAGCAGCACGGATTGCATACACATAAGCTGCTCACCTATTACATTTATTTTTTTTGAAAAACCGGCTATTTTTTCCAGCATCATTTCCTTGGTCAAATCATTGATATCTATCACCGCTTCTGCCTGGTCCATCATTTCCATAAAACCGCTGACCTTGCCTTTACCGTGTGTGTAATCCAGTGCAATCACCGGCACTCCCAAGGTTGCAGCAAATACGACTGAATGAAACCGCATACCAATAAATAAATCCTGTGCCGCGATCTCTCCGGCAATCTCTGATGGAGCTCCCGTTCCAGTAACAATCCGGGTCTTAACCTCGTCCGGCAAGGCTGCCTGTATTTGTTCCAGAATATCCCGGTCATCATCACCAACATAAAAAGTGTTCATCGGCACCAGGGTCACTTCCGCATGCTGCGTTTTCACAAGGTACTCAATAACTTCCGCATACACTTGCACCAACATCATTAATTTTTCCTTGAAAACTTCTTCCGAAAGTGTCGCAGCATAATTCCGGGGCCAAGCACGAATCGAAAATCCGATTTTTTTAATTTTTTCTGTTTTTCTCAAATGCCGTCCCGGATGACCAAGCAAATAAACCGTCGAAGGATCAATGCTAAGCTCAACCCCTTTTGCCGCCCCCATGGCTTGCAAACAATCCATCGACCGCTGATCCCGAACCGTGACAATATCGGCAAGTTGGACTATCAGCTTCACCACGCGTTTGAGGCGTTTACTGTACAGAGGCCCGACACCAATACCATAAAGCATGGTGATTTTTCTCTGCAATCGGCCTTTAAGCACAAAGCGCAGCACATCAACCACATCACGTATTTCCATCAAGGGACCGCCACCCATAACAATCAAATCAGACTGATGTAACGCACGACTGCATGACGCTGTCCCGATCGAAACAATTTTTATTTTTACATTCCCGATTTCCGAAACTGTTCGCCGAGTATAAAACGGATGGTACGATGCAATCGTCGTATCAACCTCACCAAAATCTTGCTGAATATTTTGAAGTATTCCTGTAAGAATCGCCTTGTCTCCTGTCGTTTCCGTACCATACCATCCCATCACGAATAACTTTTTCAACAGTTTTTTGTTTCGTGGTTTTTTTTCCAACAACACCAAGCGCAGCAGCTCCGCGAAGAAAACCATCCCACGATCCAATAGCGGCAGCAAAATTATTTTCCGATATGTCGTCTTAAGCAACTGAAACAAAAGCCGGCGCGTGAATAAAGTCGTATAATCATGCGAACACGCGGCACATGCCGTCTTTTTAATACTGCCGCGATATTCCAAATTTGCAGATTGAAAATACAGTTTTTTAGCTGAAATTTCCAGCGCATTTCCCAACGATTTACTCTTGACGGCGCAATAATAAATTTTGCCTTTGGCATCCAATGTCACTCCGTCCCTTTCCCAAAGACAAGGCACGGTTCGCGGTTTGTTTTCAACCAGCATGTCCCGCAAGGATACATAGTACAGTTTTCTTTCCCAGTCCTGTTCATAGGTCATCGCCAATTTTTCCAAAAACTGCGCCGCACAGTGACGCTGTGTCTCATTCAGTGTATATCCACCAGTACAATCGAAATTGTAAAGACGGTCAACCCGTGTTGCCACTCTGAATTTTATATACAACCCCCGCGCTTTGGCAAAATTCCAGATCCGATTGAGCTCATCAACGTTTTGTCTCATAATCGTGCAACACAAGGCCAATGAAATCGCCGGCATCTTCTGAAGTCGTTCGATCGTTTCCTGCATGCGCACAAATGCTTTGGGCACACCACGCACTTGGTCATGCACGTCTCCGATGCCGTCAATTGAAATCATCACGCTCAGCGTTTTTCTGTGCTGTTGACAGACCTGCGCCAATGCCTTGATACTGTTTTCAACTTTTTCCGGTTGCAAACCATTGCTAATAATACTCAAACCCTTTAATTTTGGCAGCTTACGGATCATGACCTGTCCCAACTGGGCCAGATCATTGCGCAATGTCGGCTCCCCCCCGCTCAAGCCAACAGAGCGGACTTTTTTAAATAAAGGATCGGAAAGAATTCCAGCTATGGCCTCGGTTGCCAAATCCGTTACATTTTCCTCTTTCCAAACGTTGCACATAACACAGCGCGAATTGCATCGGTCTGTGACCGGAAAGTTAATAACATTGGGATAAAGCGCACCAAATACTCTTTGAATGCGATAACGCGAAATTTGACGCCCCCACTGGTAAAGGGCTTTCAAAGCATCACCTGTTTTAGATCCACGAAACAATCGTATAAAATTCATTGTACAATTTCCTTTTTGCTTATCAATGCTCTGACTTGCTGCCAATCCTCCCGGGAAAAGGCCTTCATCAAAACAATCAGCACTCCGTAAACTGCAACCCCAATCGCAATGACCAGCCACAATGATATCATCGGGCGAAGCACATAGACAATCCCTCCCATGATTCCACTTGCCAGCATCACCTTCACAATCACTCCCCGGCTTTTACCTATCGGCCAAAGCGACCGGGCAAAGACGATAAAACAAACAGTCAAGACAACAGCGCTCACCACACTGGCCCAGGCAGCCCCTTGAACACCGGCCATAGGAATCCACAGGCTGTTGAGCAGAACATTTAATCCGGCTGTGATGGCAACCACGATTAATCTTTTGGTCTGTCCGCCCGTTGCCGTCAATGCCATCCCTACAATAAAACCGATGAACCGAAAAGGAATCATCATGCTCAAAATCCGAAAGATATCTCCCGAATCAGCATATTTACTTCCATAGATTGCCACGATTAAGCCGTCGGCCAACAAAACCGCCCCAACTGATAAAGGCACCGATAGTATAATTATAAACCCAAGACTTTTTTCAAGCATACGATGTATTTCTGTTTTGGATTGTGCATAAATCCGGCTAATGGTCGGAAAAAGTGCACTGACAATCAAGAGCGGAAAGGCCTCAAGCAACTGATTGATTTTCATTGCTGATTGATACAATCCCACCGAGTGCTCGCCCCGCATCACTGAAAGCATCAAAATATCCGTGTGAAAATAGATGATATCACTAATAAAATATAATCCAAATGGAATGGCCAGGATAAAAATCCTACGCATCTCACGCCACTTAATGGACACGAATTTGATCTCAATTTTACTAAATAAAATACTCGTGGCGATCGGCAGCGTTATCAATCCACCGAAAACATATCCGGATATTAATCCCGCTGGTGAACGAACACCCATTAGCAACATAACCCCGATAATCAAAAAAACCAGGATCATATAGATCATCATAACATAAGACACATAGTTCATTTTTTCATGTCCGCCAAAAAACGCGGTCACAAATTCTACCAACAAACGCAAAACCGCCGCCGCACCACCAATATACAGCGCCAGGCGCACATGCCCGGGATAAAATATGTGACTCATCCCGACCAATACGATCATCCCCACCGCTGAAATGATTAGTTTTAAAACCAATCCATGCACAAAAAGTGTCGAAACTTGTGATCGTTGCTTGGCAATCTCATGGGTGGTTAAAAAAGTCGTCCCAAAATCCGCGACCACCCGAAAAATACCACTAATCGTTATTGCCAAGGCATAGACGCCAAATGTCTCCACCGCCAGAACGCGGGCAATAACAATGGTCAGAAACATAAGTAAAAAACCGCGAATGCACCGATCCAATATTAAAAAGAGAGAATTTTTTGCAACCAAGGCAAGGCGACTCACTTTCGAGAGCCTTGTAAAGAGTCGCTGTTTATTTTACGATGAACAATAATCATGGACGGTAGAATCCCAAAAAGGGTATAAAAAAGAAACGGCACACGTGTATTTGCCACCATATCCGTCCCCCATATGATAACCGCCAAAATACCAAAAATATTTGCCACCAAGCACTTCACAATTACTTTATCCTGAACTTCACGAATCATCCGGCTTCCATGATATCCATAAGTTATCAGCATGAACCAAAAAAGCAAAAATGCCGCCAATCCCAACAGCCCCATTTTAAGCCACAGATGTAAATAGGTATTATGAACAATATTAGGATTAATGCCCTGACCGCCAAAGCGACTGGTTTTAACCCGCCTAAACCCATGACCAAAACCACCGCCGAATAAAGGTTTTTCTTTGATAGCTAAAAAAGCATCATACATATCATACAGATGAAAATAATTAGTATCAGTACGGGTACTGACAAATGATGCCAGGCGCCCGCGAACACTTTCCGCCTTCTCACCTCCTAAACCGCTAAACACCCAAAAGAACATTCCTGCCAAAATTAAGAACATGGCAATAAAAAATTTTATTTTTTGTCTGAGTTGAAAAGTAAAAAAAACAAGGACCAGCGAAATGCCAAACTGTACCCATGCATTCCTGCGCAAAGAAAAAATCACACTAAACATCATCGGTAGACAGGCAATTAATTTTACCCAGGTCTGTAATAAAACCGGACGGCGGGAAAAAAATTCAGCAACAGCCAAAACACTTAAAACCGCAAACAACATGTTTTCCGCCGAATCCCAAAAAACCACTTGGGACTTCAACGTAGCATGTATCGGCCCTTTCCCCATCAAATACAGCAACACACCCTGGCAGGCTCGTAGAAAAGCTAAAATATAAATCCAATTAAGAAATCTCAGAATCCTTTTTCGTGTTGTCAAAATATTGGGAACCAATAAAATCATCAGCATGGCGAAAAAAAAAGACCGCCACTCGCCATAGCCGAAAGCCGATTTGAGTGTCGCACCGCCCATATACCCGCGAAAAGCGGAAAACACAACTAAAACTAAAAACAGAATAATCCCGCCCGTAAACGGTGGTAAATAAAATTTCCCCTTCCCCAGAATTTTTTTATTGATCAGAGAAATACTAAAAAAACAGATAACGATCAGCTCGGTCAAATGCAGATTAAAAATATCCATGCGGTAGAGTGTCCAGGCCCCAGCCATATCCGGATGCCAACCTTCACGAAAAAAAACCAGGCTTGCGACTAAAACAATTAATCCCAAATAGGGTTTGTACCAATAACTCAATACGGCAACACACAAAATGCCGAGAAATATAATATGTTCCATGGCCCTTATCCTTACCTATCCGAACTACCGCCGATTTCTTAGGGTGGCTTCCTTATACAGAATCAAAAAAACCGATGCCCCCAGGCTAAGAGCCAAGCCAAGTGCGATCAGCGCAATCGACCAAACCGGATCATATGCGGGTGTCCCATCAGCTTCAAGAAAGCTGGAAGGAAATACAATTTTCTCTTCATAAAGACTTTGAATTTCATTCAAATCAAGTTTTTGTATCCATAATTCATCACGTCGTTTTAAAAGAACGCTTTGCCCGTTGGCATCCAATGCCCAAAGCGCATCCTTATTTTTCCCCCGTTTTTCCAGAATAATAATCTCGTTTTCCATCTGTTCGATACGGTTATTTAATATCTCAATATCCTTTAAAAGCTTATTATTATATTTACTAAACTCATTTCCATGCTCTTTTAAAAGAAATACTTTAAACGTCTCTGCTTCTTGGGTTACATTTTTCTTATTGAATCCTTTAAATGTCGTCTTGATGACCGACGACGGCGAAAGCGAAACCACATGCCTAATCTTGTAAATAGAACTCAGGCGCTCTACCAATGACGAAGGATGCTCGATAAACTTAGGCAGCACCCCTTCGTTGGAGTAGCCGGCAATTTTCCCGACCCGAAAATAAGTATCCACTGTATATCGTTTAGGTCCCAAAATTACGCCCAGCGCGGTCAGCGACATAACGATTACAAAAATTTTAAAAATCGTTTTACGGTATTTCCAAAACACCTCAAGATAATCATTTAATTCCGCTTCATGTTCAATCATATTTTTCCAGGTATCCTTTCTAATAATTCACTCAGCGATTTTTCAAATACCACGCAATGGTCTCTTTCAACCCCTGCTCAAATTCCGTCTTAGACTCAAAATCAAATAGCGCTTTGGCCCGACTCGTATCCAAACAACGCCGCGGCTGGCCGTTTGGTTTGTCTTTGTCCCAGACAATCTTTCCTTCAAATCCCGTCAAACGGGCGATCAGGGTTACCAGATCTTTAATGGAGATCTCTCTGCCCGACCCCAAATTGACCGGCTGATCACCATCGTACTTCTGGGTTGCCAGCACAATTCCCCGTGCTGCATCCCCGGCATAAAGAAACTCGCGTGTCGGCGAACCATCTCCCCAGACAACAATTTCCTTTTCGCCTTTTTCCTTGGCCTCAACACACTTTTTAATCAACGCAGGAATAACATGAGATGATTTTGGATCAAAATTATCCCTGGGACCGTACAGGTTAACCGGTAATAAGAAAATACTGTTAAATCCATACTGCTGCCGATAGGCCTGCGACTGGACCAAAAGCATTTTCTTGGCCAATCCATAAGGTGCATTGGTTTCTTCCGGATAGCCAATCCAAAGATCATCTTCTTTGAAAGGAACCGGTGTAAATTTGGGATACGCACAAATGGTACCGATTGCGGTAAACTTTTCGACCTGATACTGCCGTGCCATTTCCATCAATTGGACACCCATCATGAGGTTATCATAGAAATATTTTCCCGGATTTTCCAGATTTGCCCCAATACCGCCCACAACCGCGGCCAAATGGATCACAGTATGCGGTTTGACCTGTTCATACATCCGCTTAATGTCTTCTGCTTTGGTAAGATCAAAATCCTCTATTTTCGGAACAACTATTTGTTCGCAATTGTAATTAGAAAGCTCTTTTAGAAGATGAGAGCCTAAAAATCCCGCACCACCAGTGACAATCACTCGTTTTCCATTTAAATACTCCATATTGATACCTCCTACATATATATAAAAAAATATTTATATCAAAATTGTACAATTCTGTCAAAATAAATGGACCTGTTTTTCACTTTACCTGTCCGCGCCAATAATCCAATGTGTTTTCAAGGGTTTTTCGTAATTTCATTTTTGGTTTCCAGCCGGTCTCCCTGGCAACTTTCGCAATTGATCCAACTTTACGCTTTTTTTCATTGCGGATTTTGCTCTGCTGGACATTCACCTTAATCTTTAAAGACGAGAGCGCGATCAAGATCTCCAGCAACCGGCTCACGGTAATGCCTTTTCCGCTTCCCAGATTGTAAACCTCGCCTGGCTTGCCTGATTCGAGCAACGACCAATAGCCGGCAACAATATCCCGCACATCCGAAAAATCCCGGATAACCTCAGTATTCCCCACTTGCATACTTGCTTGCCGGCCCTTCTCAATCATGGCAATCTGGTAAGAAAAATCAGCTGCCACAAACCCCCTGGCTTGCCTGGGTCCGATATGATTGAATGGCCGGGTACGGATGACTTGAAGTCCATAATTTTTAAAATATGCCCGTCCCATCAGGTCCTGACAGACTTTGGAAACCGCATAGGGTGTCTCAGGATTCAAGGGATGGGTTTCCCTGATGGTCATAACCGGAGGGTTAATACTGCCATATTCATCCGCACTGCCCACCACTAAAACCCGGGTGTGTTTATCCAACCGACGTGCGGCTTCAAGTACATGAAGATTGCCGAGCACATTCACCTGAAGGGTCTGATCCGGTGCCTGGCGCGAATGACTGGGACTGCTCTGACCGGCCAAATGAAAAATCCAGCGCGGGCGCACTTTTGCCACCAGCCGCGCAACTGCCTTGGCATCCGTAATATCCGCGCGATGGACCTTGGCGGCTTTTGCAGCCTGCAGGTTATCCAATCCCGCCCCCGGCAGTGCCGTACCGTGGACCTCGGCTTTTTTAGCCAAGGCATATTCAGCCAAATGGCTGCCCACAAATCCCTCCATGCCTGTGATCAATATTCTCATTGCATTCCTTCCCTTTGGGTTGATTCTCGGGAAACCTTCAACATGGAAACATTCATCTGTACGGCAAATATCCAACCGACAATAAACGTTAAAATATACTGTAACATATGAAACGTGAATCCCACGCCCAAAGCAACTTCTTTCTCCACACCAAAAGGCTTGAGTGCAAGAATCACCATAAATTCAAACACCCCCAACCCGCCGGGAGAAGAAGGTATCATGAGTCCAAAATTAAGAACCACAATTAAAAAAATCGCCGCCAGAAAAGAGAGATTCAGCCCCAAGGCCAGGAAACAAAAATAAACCACCGTAATCCAGGTCAGCCATATGATAAGTCCGAGCACTAAAACCCTCATCAATTGCGGGAAGCTATCCAGAAGTTTCAGTCCGCCTAAAAATTTCCCGAATTGCTTGTGGATCCAAACACCGACCCCGCCGGGCAGACGTTCCAGGGGTTTTTCAATCCACTCAATCAGATGCCCGCCGAAACGGTGATTCAAAACCAGAACCAAAGCAAAAACCAATCCAAAACCCGCCAAAATCAACCCGGATAATTTAAGCCAACCTTCAAAGGGTATAAAAAACATCATAAGCACGAAATAAAATAATAGAGAAAAAAGGTCCACACCACGCTCAATCACAACCGTGGCCACAGATATCCCGGCCGGTAAATTTTCTTTCTTTCCCAACAGCCAGATACGGACTACCTCCCCGAGACGCAAGGGGAGAAGATTGTTGGCAAAATACCCTAAGGTCATAATGCGAAACAAGTTCCACATGTTGGTGGGATATTGATGGAGCAACTGGCGCCAAATTAAAACCCTCAAAAAATAAGTGACAAAAATCAGGATCCCGGCCAACGCCACCCAGAATAAATTAATATTGACAAAAGTATTGAGCAGCTTCCCGAAATCAATATTATGCAATGCCAATCCCACAAACACGAGACTAATGACAATCCCAATCGCAATCTTGAAATACTTTCCCAAAGAAGAACCTTGCTTACCTAATTTTTCTGAATTCATTTTATATCGCTCCAGTCCAAACAAATCACACGATTGCTAAATCGTCCTAAGCACTTATTTTTTAATAAAAACCGGTACTGTCTCCACGCGTCCAAGCCCGCTTTGACGATACCCTTTCCTACTATCCTACCTTCACTGATGGTGCGTTTTTTTATTTAAAAATAAGTGCTTAGGACGACTCAATTCATTACTGTGTTTTTTTCTAAAAGCGTAAAATTTTATTCAAACATTTCCCTTCGTTGTGTGCATGCGTAAATCAGTGCCTGCCCCAAATTCCAGAGTGGATTTTCCCGAAGAACTTGCTGCGCCTTTTCCGTCTTGAGACCGCTATTAAGCGGCCTGGGAGCACGCTGTCCCAATTCCGAGGTAGCTACCATGCGCACACAATTAGGGTCCTGTCCCAGCCCCGAAACAATCTGCCTGGCCCAAGCTGCCTTGCTCACCCGGGACAGACCCGCCAAATGATAAATCCCTGTGCATTGACGCTCAATCAACTCTCCCAAAGCGGCGGCCAAATTCCCCGCCTCAATCGGATTGCCCAGCTGATCATCCGGCACTGTAATGGGTTCGCCTTTGTCCAACCGTTGGCTGATTTGCATAAAAAAATTCATAGAACCGGGTAAATAAGAAAAAATAAACATAGGCCGGATAATCAAATGATTAGCAACCGTATTTCGCACAATCATCTCGCCTTGCAATTTTGTCTTACCATAGACCGAGAGCGGATAGGGTTTATCCTCCTCAGCGTATGGCCCCTCCACACCATCAAAAACATAATCCGTGGAAAAATAAGCCATGCCGGCATTCATTGCTTTGCAGACATTGGCCACGTTTTCCGTGCCCTTCACATTAATCCGCTCAGCTGCCTCAGGGAGTTCTTCACAGCGATCCACGTGAGTCATTGCTGCGGTCAAAATAACATAGTCCGGCCGGACCTCTTTTAAGTGCTGTTCAACTGCATTGAGATCACATATATCCACTTGCTGCAAACCATCCATGCCTTGCAAAGCCGTCCCAATAACCTCATGCCGCGCTGAAAGTTTGCGGAGTAAAAACGTTCCCACCTGACCCTCTGCACCCATAACAACAATTTTCATAAATAATTAACCCTGCCAGGTTTTCCAGGGACTATTCCCTTTTTCCCACATTGTATTGAGCCGTTCAACATCTTTGAATGTATCCATGCATGCCCAAAATCCTTCATGCTGATAAACCGCCAACTGTTTTTCTTCAGCCAATTGGCGCAAAGGCGCTTCTTCCAGCACGGTATCATCCTCAAGATAATCAAAAATACGTTTATCAAAAACAAAGAATCCGCCATTGATCAGGCCTGCCAAAAAAGGTTTTTCCTTAAAAGAGCTCACCAATCCATCTTCAGACTCGAGTACGCCAAATGGCGAAGAGGGATGGACCCCGGTCAGCGTCGCAATTTTACCATGGTGTTTATGAAATGAGACCAAGGCACCAATATCCACATCCGAAACACCGTCACCATAGGTGACTAAAAATGTGTCCTCTTGAATATATTTTTCCATCCGCTTGATACGCCCTCCGGTCGGTATTTTCAGACCTGTATCAGCAAAGGTGACACGCCAGTCTTCGGGGGGATGATCAAAATGGATGATTTTTTCCTGCTTGGCCTTTAAATCCAGAGTGAAATCATTGCTCATCCAATCAAAATTCATAAAATACTCTTTGATCATGCTGCCCTTGTACCCCAATGCCAGTGCAAAATCAGTCATGCCATAGCGGGCATAGTGCTTCATGATATGCCAAAGAATCGGCATACCGCCAATCTCGACCAGCGGTTTGGGCTTGTATTCCGTCTCCTCACGCAGCCGCGTACCGGTTCCACCGCATAAAATAATGGTTTTCATCAATCCCCCCCCTGTGCGGGTTATTTAATTTTCAATGGTAGTAGCAACAATCAACTATCCTCTGCCTATTTTTGCCTTTTATAAAAATAAAACCGTCCATCGGCCCGTTTTCTCAGCGATAGTGACCTCAAGCCCAAGGGCGAACACTAATTCTGTACCTATGAATAAATATAATATTTGGGGATTAATTACAATCTAGCAATCAGCATAATGTAGTATCCGACAAACACTGTTAAAACTGAAATTATTGAATGAACTATATACATCAAATATTCTGTCTTTAAATTTTTATAACTGATTTTTACAAATAAATATGCAATAAGCAACCGGGACATCACTGTAAGCAAAATAAACAGTAATGTCTTTGTTGGAATATAGAAGAAAAACAATCCAAGCGCACCTGTTAAAAAATGAAAATATTCCCAAACATTTGTGAATAATCGATTGCCAAAGTCAAATATTAATGTCGCTCCCAAGGGAATTAGTACTGTAAGAAGTAAATGAATGACATTTATTTTAATTTTATTTTGATTATTCATCAAATTCATCCTCTGCGCTTTCTTTTTACTATTTCGCCCTCAACGGCAATAATAACCTATCTTTCATTGTAGATGGATCATCAGGGCTATTACCCCATAAGTAATATGGAACCAAATCCAAAACAAGATGCCCAAACCAATTATCCTTGGGAGAACCAAAATTATATGTTCCCATATTAAGCGAATCTGCAACTAATTTACCATCTTTATACACACCTTCCATTTCTCCATCTAGAGAGCTATATTTTAAATTATTTGCATTACTTATTCCTTGAGTATGATATATTTTTAATTCTCCCGGAAATTCAATCCAGTCTTCCGGGATGTCTCCTTCATATTCCGGAACATCATTATTTTCATTTCTATTATAATGCGCATTTCGCGCATCCTTCAAAATAATTTCGTCCATTATTGCAAGCACTATTTCATTCACTGGTTCAGTAACTGTTTTTAAGTTTCTCGGATCAATGATTGTTTTTGCGATGCCTGTTAAAATATCTGTTGCAGAAATATCAATATTATATTTTCCGAGTATTTCTTCTATGGTTTCGGCTAACGTTTTCTCGATATCATCAAAATCATCCTTCCCATCTTCTTCTGATTTCTTTGGTTTTTCTCGTTTTTTTTCTTTTTTAGCCGGGTAATCCATTTCCTCTGGTTTTGTTCTGGCTGGCTGGGCTTTTTTTCCTCTCGGCCTTGGCCATTTAGATTCAGCGCTAATCGCACCGGTTCCTTTGTCCGCCCCCAGTCGCTTGAAGGGGCCACGCTCCATCATTTTGAAATAGGGTATTTTTTCTCTTACAGATATGGAGAGCTGCTTATTTTTATTAGTAAATATTCCAAATGCCGATAAGGTGTAAAAAAATTGTTCAAAATCAAGCACACTCTGCCTTGGATCATTTAAAGGCCCGGAGGAAAAATCACCCCCGCCTTTACCACCATAAACAGGCCCCGCGATTCTTTCTTGATAGATATAATTTACTTTTCTATCAAAATCAAATATAAAGTTAATGACTACATCCGGCTTGATGCCGGCATTTGTTTGATCGTTTTGAAATAATTCTGACATCATTTGCATGGCGACCTCACGCGACCCCAACAACAAACAGGCATCATTCATGGTCGCTTTAAAGGGACATGCAATAATAACAGCGGGTAAATTTTTCAGAACCCCCATCCGCTTGGAAGCTTGGTTCACTCGCAGTGTCATGATTGCATCACCGCTCACAACACGTCTGTACTCCGGCGATTTACATTTTTTTAATTTATTTTTTGTATCTTCCTCCATGGATTTTATCTGATTTCCCATATTGGTACCCGCATAGATTTTCCTGGTAGCCGCTTCCAATTCCGACTGTGCTTTATCTATTTCTTTCTGATTAACTGTTTTTTTGTAGACCATATTTTTTAATTGAATATCATACCCGATTTTTATATCCCTCTGCCTTGTATGCAACACACCATTCAAGTGACCTGATGTCATTTTCATGGATTTTACTATTTCATATTTTTCTTCCGGAACCGGATATTCCTTTTTTAACTTCATTATTTTCCCAAGGTGGCCCAGCTGGCTTCGCAGCATTTTTTTTAATGCTTCGTCCTGTTGTTGATCAGCCAAAACAAGCGAATTGAAAGACAAGATGGTAAGTAAAGTGATAATAAACGCAATTGGAATCATCCTCTTGTTTTCTTTTTTTCTTACCGGATTTGCATTAAGCATTTATTTCTTCTCCGTTTTTATTGTTCCTTGTCACAGCAGTCAAGATTAATCAAACATCCTGTTCACGAGCCCTTCGGATTTCCTACAGCACCACGGGGTGCTCTTTTTTATACTTAATCTCAGCACGGACGCGTTCCAGATCAGCATCCACCATCAGCTTAATCATCTGCTCAAAGCTGACTTCCGGCTTCCATTTGAGCTCTTTCCGGGCTTTTTTGGGACTTCCCAAAAGCAGATCGACTTCCGCCGGACGGATAAATTTTGAATTAATACGCACATATTTCTTCCAATCCAGCCCCACATGCTTGAATGCAATAGTCAACATTTCCTTCACAGTGTGTGTCTCTCCGGTAGCCACCACATAATCTTTGGGCTGTTTTTGCTGGAGCATCATCCACATGGCACGCACATAGTCGCCGGCAAAACCCCAGTCGCGCTTGGCATCCAGTTTTCCCATCTGCAAAGTGCTTTGCACACCCAGCTTGATGCGCGCCACAGCATCCGTAACCTTGCGGGTCACAAATTCCTTACCCCGCCGGGGGGATTCATGGTTGAACAAAATACCGGAAACCGCAAAGAGGTTATAACTTTCCCGGTAGTTGACGGTAATAAAATGACCGTACACCTTGGCCACACCATAGGGACTGCGCGGGTAAAAGGGCGTTGCCTCTGTCTGAGGAACTTCCTGAACCTTGCCGAACATTTCCGAGGAACTGGCCTGATAAAAGCGTATTTTCGGGTCCACCGCGCGGATACCTTCCAGCATGCGGGTCACGCCCAAAGCTGTAAACTCGCCGGTTAAAAGCGGCTGGTCCCATGACGTGGGCACAAACGACTGGGCTGCCAAATTATAGACTTCATGCGGTTTGAACTTCTTCAACGCCGTGAGAATGGACATCTGATCGAGCAAATCCACCTCAACCAGCGTAATCTTATTCTTCAGATGCTCGATACGCTCAAAATTTTCAGTTGAATTGCGGCGCACGGCCCCGCAAACAGAATATCCCTTGGAAAGCAAAAGCTCAGCCAGATAGCTCCCATCCTGTCCTGTGACGCCGGTAATCAGTGCGCGCCGCTTGGTTTTCTTAACTGTTTTTTTTGTCATTAAATAACTCCCTCCCCGACTATTGTCATACCTGAATATTTTTTATTATTCCTACCACTGTTGTCAAAATTAATCAAACATCGTATTTGCTAATCGCCCTGTTATAAAGCCGGTCAGAATACTTGTTTTTTTAAAGAAAAACCGATACTGTCACCGCACAACCAAGTAAGCTTTGACGATCCGACCCACGAAGGCTATACCTTTACTGATGATGCGTTTTTTTCTTTAAAAAAACAAGTGTTCTGACCGGTTATATCACTGGATAAAAATAATTTCAAACCAACTATTTTTTCGTACGCTGACGGCCCATATATTGTTTCTCATAGTATTTTAAATAATCTCCTGATTTCAGCGGTTCCCACCAGGTCTGATTTGTCAAATACCATTGCACGGTATGCGCCATGGCCTCACGAAACGACCACTGCGTATTCCAGCCCAAGGTACGGGTTTTTTTCATATTCAATGCATAGCGCCGGTCATGCCCCGGACGATCCGGAACTTTTTTGATAAGGGCCTGGGGTTTGTTCAACAACTTTAAGATCAATCGGGTAATTTCCCGATTGGTACGCGTATTTCCCGCGCCGATATTATAAATTTCACCTGGGTTGCCTTTTTCCAAAACATGATCCAAACCCAGACAATTGTCCTCCACATAAATCCAATCCCGCATATTCAGCCCGTCGCCGTAAAGCGGAAGCGGTTTGCCCTCAATCGCATTGGTGACAAAAAGCGGGATCAATTTCTCCGGATACTGCCGCGGACCAAAATTATTTGAGGAACGTGTAATGATTACCGGCAGACCATAGGTATGCCGGTAGGCCAGCACCTGCAAATCCCCGCCTGCTTTGGATGCCGAATACGGACTGGATGGCTGCAATGGATCGCTCTCGCGAAACCCGCCCTTTTCGATTGAACCGTAAACCTCATCAGTCGAGATCTGTAAAAACCGCTTTACTTTGTATTTACGCACAGCTTCCAAAAGCGTTTGCGTACCCAAAACATCGGTGCGCGCAAAATCTTCCGGCGAAAGAATGGACCGGTCCACATGGGTCTCGGCCGCAAAATTGACAATGCAATCAATCCGATGGGCCTTTACCACCCGATCAACCAGCTTAGCATCGCAGATATCGCCTTTTACAAATTTAAAACGTGTATTTTTTTTCGCATCCTTCAGATTGGCGGGATTGCCGGCATAGGTCAACTTGTCAAGTACCACCACCCAATCCCGGGGATATTTTTTCAAACGGAGGTCGGTATAATGAGAACCAATAAATCCCGCACCCCCGGTCACCAATACGCGCATTGCCTGACCTACCTTTTATTTTTTTTCTCGTTACGGGCCATCAGATTTGCTTCGAACCAGGAATCGATTGACTCCCCGGCATCCGCCCAATGCCCTTTGAGCACACCACAGGCCATCTGCTTGCGCCGGATATAGGCATTGTTCACGTCTGTAATCTCAAGCTCACCACGACCGGAAGGTTTAAGCGTCTTAATAATTTTAAAAACACTTCTATCATAAAAATAAATTCCGATCACCGCATAGGGCGAGGGTGCCTTTTTAGGTTTTTCAATAATCTTCACAATCTTATCGCCTTTGAACTGCGGGACACCGTAGGCGGAAAGATTGTCCACTTCCTTAAGCAAAATCATACTGCCCCAAGCTTGCCGGGAATATTGCGTTACATAGGGCTTCAATGATCCCGAAACCACATTGTCTCCCAAAAAAACCATGATGGGATGGCCCTCGGAAAATTCCTCTGCCATGCCCAATGCCTCGGCAATACCCCCTTCGCCTCTTTGATAGGTATACTGAAGCCTTTTCACACCGAAACGACGGCCGTCACCCAGCAAGCGAAGAAAATCACCGGCATTATTGCCGCCGGTAACCAGCATGATCTCATCGATGCCCGCTTCGACCATTTTTTCGATGGGATGGAAAATCATTGGCCGGTCATAAACCGGCAAAAGATGCTTATTGGTAATATCTGTCAAAGGTTGAAGCCGCGTACCCAGTCCACCGGCCAAAATAACACCTTTTACTTTTTTCACAGCAGCTGCCCCCTTTTGCGGTCGGCAAAAAAATTATTTTGTGCCTACCCCGCGATAGGTAAATCCCATCTCCCGGACTTTTTCCGGATTGAAAATATTCCGCCCGTCAACGATCAACGGTGTCTTCATCAATGACTTCACGCGCTCCAAATCCATTTCCTTAAACTCATTCCACTCTGTAAACACGACAACGCAATGTGCCCCTTTTACCGCATCATAAGCACTCTCCGCCAGCTTGACCTCGGGGAGCAACTTCTTGGCAAGTGCCATCGCCGCCGGATCATAAGCACGAACGCGTGCTCCATTTTCCTGTAACAGTTGAATAACTTCCACGGCCACCGCCTCACGCAGATCATCCGTATTGGGTTTGAAAGCCAGACCCAGTGCAGCAATCTGCTTTCCTTCCAGCGGCCCCAACACCTCTTTGATGCGGGTCAGCATTGATTTCTTCTGAAAGTCATTGGCCGTAATCACCGCATTGAGAATTTTGAAATCATACCCTTCTTTTTTTGCCTTCTCGATCAACGCCAGGACATCCTTCGGAAAACAGGACCCGCCATAACCTGCACCTGCGTTAAGAAAGGGGTGCCCAATACGCGAATCCAGACCCATACCATGCGCCACCTTGGTGACATCCGCCCCGACCTTTTCACACAGATTGGCAATTTCATTGATAAACGTGATCTTGGTGGCTAAAAACGCATTGCTGGCATACTTGATCATCTCAGCAGAACGCAAATCCGTCACCATAATATCGGCTTCCAATGGTTTGTAAAGCTCACTCACCCGTTCGGCTGCATCTAAATTATTCGTCCCGATCAAAACGCGGTCAGGATTCATAAAATCGTGGACCGCCGAACCCTCGCGCAAAAATTCCGGATTGGAAACCACATCGATCTGATGATCTGTACCACCATGCTCCTCAATGATACTGACAACCAGATCTCCCATCCCCACAGGTACCGTACTTTTATCCACTACAATTTTCCTGCCGTTGAGATGCTTACCAATACCCGTCGCCACCTGCTTGACATAGGTCAAATCCGCTTCCCCGGTCTCCATGGGAGGTGTCCCGACTGCAATAAAAATAAAGTCGGATTTTTCCACACCTTCTTTTAAGTCGGTGGTAAAATGTAGACGCTTTCCCAAATTATGATCCACCAATTCTTTTAACCCCGGTTCAAAAATAGGAATTTTTCCCTGCTTAAGATTTGCAATCTTCTTGGGGTCTATATCCACCCCGATTACATCATTCCCCAGATCCGCAAAACAAGCACAGGACACAAGTCCTACATACCCGGTTCCAACTACACAAATTTTCACGACCCTACCTCCAAAACTTCCTTAAAATGAAGTAATTTAAGTCAAAACCAACTTCTACAGACCTAACGATGACCTGCCTTCGTAAATAAACGCATTTTTTCCAGTGATTTCTTACATACGAGACCAAAAAATCATTTGCCTAATATCATTCTGGGGAAAATATACTGTTTTTGAGCACAGTATATAATGTTTCCTCACTACTGTACAAGTTATACAACACCCTGTCTGCTATTCGTCCTAAGTGCTAGTTTCTAAAGGAAAATTGATACTGTACCCATACGCTAGAGCCGGATTTGACGATAAATTCCACTGATGCTCCACCAAAACTTGTGGTGCGTTTTTTCCTTTAAAAATCAGCACTTAGGACGTTCCGGTTAGCTGCCGTATTTTTAAATTTGAACAAACATAATTTTTCCTTAAAAAGAAAACGAATTATAGCATTTCTCCAAATATCCAACAAGATCAAAGGCACGCTTTCACCTGGATTTTAGTTGCCAACAGCCAAACCATCAGCATTTCCCGTCCCGACCTTGAATTCGGGAAATGCTTTCAGATTCATGCCAAAACCCAATTCATAGGTTCCATCCTTATATATCTTAAAAGAACTCTGCATATCCCAGCAGTGCAGGTCCCGGGAGAGGCTCAGGGATAAATTGGTAAATTCATTTTGAACAACATCATATTGCAATCCACTACGCAGCGCCAAACCCAAACCGGGTTTATACCCTGCACTCAAGGTTGTAAAAATTGAGTGCTCCTGAGTGGAAGAACCCAAGTAAGAGTATGAACCATTAACAGAGGCATCCCATTTTTTTCCGCTCATCCCGGTGGATATAAAACCGGATGTAATTCGCTCCTTGAGCCAGTCATGCTGCCCTTGCCAACTGAGATTCATCGTATTGAACAATGTGACCCGGCCGTTCACGCTGATCGGATCAACCCGCTTTTTCCAGTCAATATACGTCTCATCCAATAAAAAACTGTACCCGGTAGATGCTTGCAAAGTAAAAAAACTGCCAACATAATAATCCGTCGCCAAGCTGAGTTTGTGCCCGGTCACACCGGCATACTGGAGGTCAGATGCTTCCAACAAGGGAAATTTTCTGGAAAAAGAGTGAGTCAACCGACTCTGCATAAGATACGTGGGATTGGAATACCGGTAGTTCACCCACTTGTTGATTAAGGAAACACTGGTTGTATAGGAAAAATCCAGCTGTGTCTGGTCTGTGCCTGCATCAATTATTTCGTCCGGATAAAAAGTTTCCTTGTATACACCTCTGATCGGAAAAGAGATTGAAGCGGAAAGACTGGGTTGGGTCGGCACACGCAGCGGAAAAGCATACGTCTCGGTAAACGCCGGCGTCACATTGAATCCATCCGAATACCGGTAACGCAAATCATAAAAATCATCCGACGTATCTGTACTGTTTACGTCTTTCAGGGACTTGATTTTCTGAAACTCACGATTCAGACTCGAACTCATACTAAAATAAATCGGACTAATCACCTGTGCAATCTTGCGAGAGCTTAGTGAATAGGTGAGTACCGGCAGATCGCGGCTGCTGGTTAAATATTTATCCAAATCGTAGTCATACTCCTCGACATTACTAATCCCGGCACTAAAGTAAAACCGGTCCCCGCGATGCGAGTAGGACAGATACGATTTTTGCTGAAACGAATCAACCAGGTTGGTGGTGAACTGGCGGTTAAAGGTATGGTCGGTCACATAATCAAAATTCATCTGAAGGCTGTCCCGTTTAGAAAATTCGTGCTGATTGGTTAGCGTGGCTGTCCAGCGCTCCATGCCTTCGTCCTGATCATTAATATAAAGCATGGAAAAATCGCCCGTCCCTTTTCCCATCCATTCATACTGATGATGATTTTCCAGCCCCACGCCCACTCCCTTTTTCTCCATCAAATCCAATAAAACAGCACCGTAATTTTCAGACATCAAAAAATAACTGAATTTTAATTTAACATAAAAACCCTCATAATTATTATATCCCACCCGGATGGAAAAAGGCGGCCGGCCATCTTCCAAAGACCGCCTAAACCAGGGCAAATAAAACAACGGTGTGGTACCGATGTACAAAACCGCATGATGGGCGGTTAAGGATTCACCCAGAATAATATCAATCCGCTCAGCAGTCAGGTGAAAATGAGGATAACGGGCATTGCAGGTGGTAAAACTTGCTTTGGAAATCACCACGCTTTTCTCACCATCTTTTTCAACCGATTCTCCCTGGTAATACCAAGGATGGGTGGCAAACAGAATTCCCTGTGCTTTGGCAGAGCGGGTTTCGAGATCGTAATCCAAACGTGCGCAGCGAATCTTCCTGTCCGCCTCAATCAGCACCACATTCCCCTGTGCATTGACCCAGCGGGTTTGTAAATCTGATTCCGCTTCCTCTGCCGTCAGGGTAATGTTGCCGTACCAAACCCTGACATGGCCCCTGGCTTTCAGGCGCTCTTTATCATCATGGTAAATAAAACGATCCGCAAAAATAACAATCTTATCGCGCGGCTGCGCAGCATCAGCACCTGTTGTATTTCCTTCAGATTCAATCATTTGGGAGTCGGAATTGATTGCAAACGCCGCCGCAGTATTGCCGGAAACTGCGGCAGACGCAGGTCCGGTCCCGGCAGCCAGTAGAAAAGCAGCAGAAAGAATTAAAAAAAACGGCGTGCTGTTGAAGAACAACACGCCGAAAAAGTTTCGTTTCATTGTCAACTCTCTAAAACGCACTGCATCAGATAATGGTTTGCTCGGTCGCTTTGTCAAAAAAATGAGCTTTGCTCATATCAAGCACCAAGTCAATGTCTTGGTTGACTTCCAGTTGCTCATAAGAATCCACCCGGGCGATAAAAGGACTTTTGCCGGTGGTCAAATAGAGATAAGCCTCCGCGCCCATGGGTTCAACCACTTCAACCGTCGCGGTAATGGTATTGTCGGATGATGCGTTGGATGCATAGACTTTATCAAAAATATCCTCAGGCCGGATGCCGAACAGAACATCTTTGCCCATATACTCCTCCAGTGCCGAGACATGCTCATCATGCACCTTGACGGTAAAATTTTCTTCCGTAAAATAAGCCGCATCTTTTTTCTTAATCAGAGAACCTTCCATAAAATTCATCGAAGGGGACCCCATAAAACCTGCCACAAATTTATTACTCGGCTGATCGTAGAGCGTGATTGGATCAGCAATTTGTTGAATATAACCGTCCTTCATCACCACAATGCGGTCACCCATGGTCATGGCTTCGACCTGGTCATGGGTCACATAGATCATGGTCGCCTGGAGTCGCGTGTGCAGCTTCCCGATTTCGGCACGCATCTGCACACGTAATTTAGCATCCAAATTCGAAAGTGGTTCGTCAAATAAAAAGACCTTGGGTTTACGTACAATTGCACGACCCACCGCGACGCGCTGACGCTGACCGCCCGAGAGCTCTTTGGGACGGCGCTGGAGCAGTTCCTTGATATTAAGAATCTCGGCAGCTTCCATAACCCGTTGATCAATCTCATCTTTGGGAAGTTTTTTTAATCTTAGACCAAATGCCATATTTTCATAAACTGTCATATGCGGATACAATGCATAATTTTGAAAAACCATGGCAATATCGCGGTCCTTGGGCGGAACATCGTTTACCAATCTATCGCCAATATGAACCTCGCCCTCGGAAATATCTTCCAAACCGGCAATCAGGCGCAATGTTGTTGATTTGCCGCACCCCGAAGGACCAACCAATACAATAAACTCTTTATCTTCACAACTCAAATTGACATTCTTTACAGCTTCCACACCGGAAAACCGTTTCCAGACATTTTTTAATACAACGCGTGCCAATGGTAAACCTCCTCAAACTTCCAAGACAAAGTAGTATCCCTGTTTACAGGGCATTTCGCTTTGAAATAGATGATTATTTATCTCCCCGCATTTCCATGCAGGGTCCGATCTGCAAAAACTACATTGCTAGACATGACCTAAAAAAAGGAAAAATACAAATTTTTTGTTATTTTACAGACTAAATAATGCGCATGTCAATCATTTATTTCCTCTTTTCGTCCCAAAAAGCCGTTTCCGTGTCCGGGCCATGGCGCTGCGGACTGGTTCCTGGCCGGTGCCGCCGGCTGATTTCTTCCGAGCCACCGTATTTTCCAAGGTTACCTCGATAATTATTTCCTTTCCAAATTTAGGATGAAACTTTTGCCATAAGTCCAGAGGAAATTTATCAAGGGTAATCCCCCGCTCAGAGGCATACGTCACGATCCGGCCGACCGCCTCATGGGCTTCCCGGAAGGGCACACCTTTTTTAACCAAGTGATCAGCAGCCTCTGTTGCTGTAGGAAACCCCCGCTCACAAGCTGTCTCCAGGGCTTCACGGTTGAGGGTCATACTCTCCAACATGGGCGCAAGCACAATAAATGTTTGGACCAAAACATCACAGGTATCAAAAACCGGTGTCTTGTCTTCCTGCAAATCGCGATTATAGGTCAAAGGCAGACCCTTAAGCACGGTAAGCAATGTCATCAAATCACCGATTACCCGGCTGCTGCGGCCGCGAATCAACTCAGCAATATCAGGATTGCGCTTCTGCGGCATAATCGAAGAGCCGGTGGAAAAACCCTGATGCATGGTCACAAAGCGGTATTCGCTGCCGGAAAACCAAATCAATTCTTCAGTCAGGCGTGAGAGATGAATGGCGCAAATGGCGGCTGTCGATAAAAACTCAAGACAGAAATCGCGATCTCCCACCGTATCCATAGAATTGACACTCACACGCGAAAAACCGAGCAACTCAGCTGCCAACTTCCGGTCAATGGAGTGACTGGTCCCTGCCAGTGCGGCTGAACCCAAAGGCAATTCATCCAGACTTCCCTGGAGCACTTGAACAAAACGCATCTCATCACGGTGAAACGCTTCCAGATGCGCCATGAGCCAGTGCGAGACCAACACCGGTTGCGCCACCTGCATATGCGTATATCCAGGCATGATCCACCCGGTATGCTTTCGGGCCAGAGTAAAAAGCGCTTTTTGTACAGCGAGCAATCCACAAATAATTTCTTCACTCTCATCCTGAAGATACAGTTTGAGGTCAGTCAAAACTTGATCATTGCGGGACCGGGCGGTATGCATTTTGCCGGCAACATCGCCGATTTTTTCGTACAACCGCCGTTCCACCAGCATGTGAACATCTTCATCTTGAGGTTGGGTAGGCACGACCCCTTTTTCCCAGTCTGCTAAAATCTTGTCCAATCCCTGCTGAATTTTTTTCGCCTCGCTCCGGGCAATTATTTTCTGTTTGCCCAGCATCTCAACATGTGCCTGGCTGGCCACAACATCATACGGCAGCAGTCGCACATCAATTTCCAATGACGAGGAATACGCCTCGGCGCGCGGGTCCGGTCCTTCGGTAAACCGGCCGGACCAGGCTTTTTTAGCTTTGGCAGTCTTTTTTTTCGGTTTAGGGGTCATGGTGGTTCATCCTTTGCATGACGGGCGACCATAAGGGTCGCCCCTACACATTTATTTTCTTTTTTTTAATCCCGCCCGTACTTTAAGCGGCAATCCGTACAACGAAATAAAACCAGTGGCGTCGGATTGCTTATACACATCATCCTCGCCAAAAGTGGCCAGTCGTTCAGAAAAAAGTGAGTACGGTGAACGGCGGCCTACTGCCGTCGCCTGACCTTTGTAAAGTTTCATGCGCACCTCACCGGTCGCAGTCTTCATGGTTTCATGCATAAAAGCATCCAATGATTCCCGGACTTGTGTAAACCACTGCCCGTTGTAAACCAGATCAGCATATTTCAATGCCAGCTGATTGCGCAAATACATCGTCTCACGGTCTAAAACCAAACTGGCAATTTCATGCATGGCCGCCACCAAAACCGTACCCGCCGGTGTTTCATAAGCGCCGCGCGACTTCATCCCTACCAAACGATTCTCCACCAAATCACTCCGCCCCACCCCATGACGGCCCGCCAATTTGTTCAGTTTTTGGATCAGCGCCACCAACTCCATGGCACGACCATTGAGACTTACCGGTTTCCCGGCTTCAAACCCAAGGGTAACCACTTCTGACTTGTTGGGTGCTGTTTCCGGATCTGCGGTCAACATCCAAACCTGATTTTTTGGTGCCTGCCAGGGATCTTCCAGCTCCCCCCCCTCATGGCTGATATGCCAAAGATTGCGGTCACGGGAATAGAGTTTTTTCAGTGTCTGTACAATCGGTATTTTTTTTGCCTTAGCATACGCCAGCGCATCTTCCCGGGATTTAATATCCCAGTGTGCTTCACGCCAAGGCGCAATAACTTTGATCTCAGGTGCCAGTGCCTGATAGGTCAGCTCAAAACGCACTTGATCATTCCCCTTGCCTGTGCAACCGTGCGCCACGGCATCCGCACCTTCTTTTTTGGCAATGGCAATCTGGTGTTTGGCAATCAATGGCCGGGCAATTGAAGTTCCCAGCAGATACTTATTCTCATACACCGCACCGGATTTGAGCATGGGCAGAATGTAATCATTGGCAAATTCTTTTTTCAGATCAAGCACATAGCACTTTGAAGCGCCGATTTTCTTTGCTTTGGCCTGCAATCCGCGCAATTCTTCCTCCTGCCCCACATCCGCTGCACAGGCAATAACTTCACACTGGTAGTTATCCTTAAGCCAGGGAATAATCACCGACGTGTCCAACCCGCCGGAATAGGCTAAAACAACTTTTTTAATTTTCATAGACTTATCCTCTCAAATGTAACTATCGTACCAGCGCAAACACAATAAACCGCCCGGATTTCCCAATACTTTTTCCATGCTGAATCCTTCAACCGGTATTCGCTGTTTACCGGTTCTGGAGCAATAGTTTCAAAATCGCTTTTTGCGCATGCAGCCGATTTTCCGCCTGATCAAAAACAATTGACTGTTTGCCGTCAATCACCTCATCTGTCACTTCATGACCGCGATGGGCCGGCAGACAATGCATAAACACGGCACGCGGTGAAGCATGGGCCATGAGTTTTTCATTGACCTGATATTTTTTTAGCGCCTTGGCCCGCTGTGCCTGTTCCTTCTCTTGCCCCATGGAGACCCAGACATCCGTATAGACCACATCAGCATGCGATACGGCCCTGACCGGGTCCATGGTCATATACACAGCACCCCCGCTTTTCCGCCGGTCACTCTCACTTAATTCAATGGTATGCTTGTCCATCTCAAACCCCAAAGGAGACGCAATGGCCAGTTCAATCCCGGTCTTGGCTGCACCAAAAATCAGCGACCGGGCCACATTGTTGCCGTCACCGACATAAGCGACACGCAATCGTTTGAGTTTTCCGAAACGTTCCTTGATGGTCAAAAGATCTGCCAGTACTTGACAGGGATGCGCATAATCAGTCAATGCATTAATCACCGGAACTGAAGCATCGCGCGCCAATTCTACGGCCTTGCGATGTGCATCGGTCCTGATGATGATACCATCCACATAGCGCGAGAGCACCTGGGCTGTATCGGCAATCGTCTCTCCCCGGCCTACTTGCAAATCACGACCTGCCAGATAAAGCATAGTGCCGCCCAAGTGATACATTGCCGTCTCAAAAGAAACCCGGGTACGGGTTGAACTTTTCTCAAAAATCGCCGCCATCACCTTGCCTTTAAGCGGTTGATCATTTTTCTTCTTTTGATATGCAATCTTCAATTCCGTCGTCGTCTTTAAAATCAATTCAACATCTTGAACACTCAATTGTGCAATAGTCAAAAGATGGTCAACCGACAATCCTTTGCCGGTCTTTTTTTTTGCTGTTTTTTTCACTGCTTTTTTCGCTGTCATATGATGCCCCCTTCAATGCAACACTCAAACTCGTTTAAATTTTCCCAGGCTGCGTTCGCAAACCAGTCCCGCGTTCCGCCGGGAACACGGAATTATACTCTAAATACTTTTTCCATCACCTTCTCCAAAATTTTTAAGGCCTCGTCAATCTCCTGCTTTGTGATAATCAAAGCCGGCAGAAACCGCAATACATTGCCGGCAGTACAATTCATCACCAAGCCGGCTGCCAGCGCTTGCCGTACAACCTCCGGCCCTTTTTCTTTGAGCTCCATTCCCCACATCAGGCCAATGCCCCGTACATCAACACAATTGGCTGCATAGGTTTTCGCCAAAATTGCCAGCTGTTCTCCCAGATAGGCACCCTTTTCCCGAACAGATTCCAAGAATCCCGGTTTGGCCAATTCTCCCAGCAAAACCACGCCCCCGACTGCCGCCACCGGATTGCCTCCGAATGTACTGCCATGTTCACCAAGCTCCAAGGCTGAGGCAATTGTTTCGGTCGTGATTAATGCGGAAAGCGGAAATCCGCCACCCAGGGGTTTTCCCAACAACAAAACATCCGGCTGTACGCCAAACGCTTCGTAAGCATTCATATAGCCGCTCCGACCAAGGCCGCATTGAATCTCATCAAAAATCAGGAGCAGCCGGTTACGATCACAAAGCCCCCGTAAATCCCGAAGATACTTCTGCGTCCCCAAATGAATGCCGCCCTCGCCTTGAATGGGTTCCACCATAATTGCACAGGTCTTGTTGGTAATCGCCGACGCTGTGGTGGCAAAATTATTGATCGGCACATGCTTAAAACCAGGCAGCATGGGATCAATCCCCTTATGATACTTGTCCTGACCGGTGGCGGAAAGGGCGCCGAATGTCCGGCCGTGAAACGAATTCCGCAATGTAATAATTTCGTACTGCGCCTCTGGCGGTTGTTCCCGGCGCGCCCATTTCCGTGCCAGCTTAACGGCCAGTTCCACAATCTCTGCGCCGCTATTGGCAAAAAGCACCTTATCCCCAAATGTAACATCCACCAGCTTTTGGGCCAGCTGTACCTGAGGTGCAAGATAATAAAGATTGCCGGTATGCACCAGGCTCTTCAACTGGGCCTGCATCGCTGCCATCTGTGCGGGATGGTCATAACCCAGATTCATGACAGCGTGCCCGGAAAAAAAATCCAAACATTCCGTGCCCTCGCTGTCTGTCAGCCGACAGCCAAAACCTTTTTGCCACACAACGGGCTGACGGTTAAACGTCTTGGCAATCACCTGCGCCTCTTGTTTAAAAAGTGCTTCCTTATTCACTTCATTGGTTTTCAACGACTTATGCCCCCTTCACCATCTGGGTCCCAATGCCCTTGTCGGTAAAAATTTCCAACAAAAGCGCATGTGAGACCTTGCCATTCACAATATGCGTTTTTTCCACGCCGGCGTTAAGCGCCTTTTCACAAGCCCTGACCTTGGGCAGCATACCGCCCTGGATCACACCCGCATCAATAAGCTTTTCGATCTCACTGACTTTCAACGTCGAAAGCAAAGATTTCGCATCATCCTTATCCCGCAAAATACCCGGAACGTCGGTAAGCAAAATCAGCTTGTCCGCATGCAATGCCACAGCAATCGCGGCAGCCACATCATCGGCATTGTTGTTGTACGTTTGACCTTTGACATCCACCGCCACCGGTGCAATCACCGGAATAAATATTTCCCGATCCAGCGTGTTGATGACATCCGGAACCACTTTGATAATTTCACCCACAAAACCAAGGTCCACACCATCCTCAATCACTTTCCCGGCCGTAAGCAGCCCGCCGTCTTTACCGGAAAGCCCCACCGCCTTACCACCATGCCGGTTGATCGCGGCCACAATCTCCTGGTTCACTTTACCCACCAAAACCATCTCAGTGATCTCCATGGCATCGGCATCCGTAACCCGCCTGCCTTTCACAAAGGCCACCTGTTTACCCATCTTCTCCATGGTCTGAGTAATTGCCGGACCGCCGCCATGGACCACCACCGGGCGCATGCCCACATACTTCATGAGTACAATATCCTGCATGACCTCTTCTTTAAGCTTGGGATCAATCATGGCAGCCCCACCGTATTTAATAACAATCGTCTTGCCATAAAATTCTTTTATATACGGCAATGCCTCAATGAGCACTTTTGCTTTTGAAATTAATGCTTCCATTGCTTACTCCTTTTCAAAAAAACCCCACCCAGCTCCTTATGCCTATCCATACAAATTGTTGGTCGCCTGCGCTGTGTGGGTTTGGCAGTAGGCTTCATTCCTCAATCTTTCTCAAACCTGTAATAATCATCCCTACACTGCGGCACGGAGATTTCATCATCCATCAAAGAATATACCGGTTTAAATCCTGATCTTTCAACAAATCACCAATGCGCTGCCGAATATAATCCGGTGTAACCTCCACCGTATTACCGGGCATCTCGCTGGCATTAAAACTCACCTCTTCCAATACCCGTTCCATCACCGTATGCAGACGGCGGGCACCGATATCCTCTGCAAGCTTGTTGGCCTGATACGCCACATTGGCCAACTCATCAATTGCACCCTCTGTAAATTCCAGATTAACTCCCTCTGTCTCCATGAGAGCCTTGTACTGTTTGGTCAGCGCTTGCTTGGGCTCTATCAAAATACGTTTAAAATCTTCCGCCTTCAACGAGGTCAATTCCGCACGCAAAGGAAACCGCCCCTGCAATTCCGGAATCAAATCCGAAGGCTTGGAAACATGAAACGCACCGGCAGCAATAAAAAGAATATGCTGTGTCTTGACCTCGCCGTGGCGTGTGTTTACCGTCGTCCCCTCCACAATCGGGAGCAAATCGCGTTGTACTCCCTCGCGCGACACATCCGGGCCGCGGCCCTGTTCGCTTTTCCCTGCCACCTTATCCAGCTCGTCAATAAAAACAATCCCCATTTCCTCAACACGCCTGACGGCCTCGGATTTCACCTCACTCATATCCACCATTTTGCTCAATTCTTCCTGAACCATTTGGCGCCGCGCTTGTGCCACCTTAATTCTCCTGCTGCGCGGCTGTCCCGGCTGGCCACCCGGCATAAGATTTTGCATCATATCCTGTATATTCATCCCCAATTCATCCATATTGGCACCGGAAAAAATTTCCACCATGGGCATGGTGGGCTGTTCCTTGGTCTCAAACTCCACCATCTCATCTTCAAGCTCATTGGCTTTCAATTGCCGCTTAACTTTCTCGCGCGCTTCCGCATGTAAATGCTTGCGCGCAGCTTCACCTTCCGCATCCATTGGCTTGCGTTTCCCCGGTACCGGCACCAGCAAATTCACCAACCGTTCATTGACAATTTCCTCCGCCTTGGCTCGAACCTTGCTGAATTTTTCCTCACGCACTAAATTGAGTGCCTGGCTTACCAGATCGCGAATCATGGATTCCACATCCCGCCCCACATAACCGACCTCCGTGTACTTGGAGGCCTCAACTTTTACAAAAGGCGCTTTTACCAAGGCTGCCAGACGACGTGCTATCTCGGTCTTGCCTACACCGGTGGGGCCGATCAGAATAATATTTTTCGGCGTCACTTCCTGGCGCATTGCCTCTGCCAAACGGCGGCGACGCATACGGTTACGCAGTGCAATTGCCACAATCCGTTTGGCCTGATCCTGGCCTACAATGTATTTATCCAACTCCGCAACAATTTGCAGCGGTGTCAAGTCAAATTGGGACATTTCGTTTTTTTTCTCTTTCATAATTCTTCCACCGTTACTTCATGATTGGTATAGATGCAGATATCCGCCGCAATATGCAGCGCTTGTTCTGCAATCACTTGTGCAGTCAAGCTGCTATATTGCAATAGTGCGCGAGCCGCCGCCAAAGCATAAGGCCCGCCCGAACCGATGGCTGCCGCTTCTTCATCCGGTTCAATCACATCGCCTGAACCACTAATCATCAGGGTACGTTCCTTGTCCGCGATGAGCAGCAAGGCCTCAAGACGGCGAAGATATTTATCCATGCGCCAATCCTTGGCCAATTCAACCGCAGCCCGGGTGAGACTCCCGCTGTATTGCTGTAATTTTTCCTCAAACCGCTCAAACAGCGTAAACGCATCTGCCGCAGACCCGGCAAACCCGGCCAAAATTTTATCCTCACCCAAACGCCGAATCTTCTGCGCCTTGCGCTTCATTTTAATATTACCCAGGGTCACCTGACCATCGCCCGCCAACGCCACTTTACCATCCTTGCGCACTGCCACAATCGTTGTCGCATGAAATTGTTCAATCGTCATACAATCGTCACCTACCTTTTTTCTTTCACAAACCATATTGCCCTCGCTTTTGGAACACCGCCGATTCACCTGCTTATCAAGCCCGGGGATGTGCCTTGCGATAAACAGCTTTGAGTTTTTCCGCCGTCACATGAGTATAAATTTGGGTGGTTGTCAGGTTGGCGTGTCCCAACAACTCCTGGACTGAGCGTAAGTCTGCGCCATTATCCAATAAATGAGTCGCAAACGAATGCCGCAGGCTGTGCGGCGAGAGCCCGTTTTGTTCACTAACTTGCCGGATATACTTACCGACAATCCGTTCAATACTGCGCGGCGTCAAAGCGCCTCCGCGCGCATTGCGAAAAATTTTATTGTCTCCGGCCGGTTTTTCAGCTTGCAGATAAACGCGCAGCGCCTTCATTGCCGGATTCCCCAACGGAATAATTCTTTCTTTACGGCGCTTGCCAAGTACCCGGACCAGCCCGCCGGAAAAATCAATCGCACTTGCTGTCAACCCGGTCAATTCCGAAAGGCGCATACCGGTCGAATAAAAGGTCTCCAAAATCGCGGCATCCCGTTTGCCCTGCAGTGTCGTTGCGTCCGGTGCATTTAAAAGTATGGTGACGGTCTCCTGATCTAAAAAACGCGGAAGCGCGTGGTCGCCTTTCGGCGTACTCACCCCTGCCACCGGATTATCCTTCACCACGCCTTCGCGCTTGAGATAACGGTAAAAAGACCGCAAACTCGCAAGCCGCCGCATAATACTGGCACGGGCTTGATGGGTATCACGCAGTTTTGCCAAATAGGCGCGTATTGTCCTAAACGTCACATCCACCGGAAAAATCTTTCCTGCAAAACCGTGAAAATCTTCAAGATCCTGACGATAAGCCCGAAGTGTGTGCATAGAAACATTCCGTGCATGTTGCAGGTATGCGAGAAATTCCCCGACCGGGTCAGCCACTAGCTTTCCTCCGACTGAATTTTCTCCAATAGTCTTGAAAGCTCGTAAAGATACTTAATAATGGTGAAATTTCCCTGATAGTTCTTCTTGCTGGAAGAAATTTTATCCGCAAGGTCCGTCAAACCTTGCTTCAAAATTTTGGCAGGTAATTTCTTTTTCATGGCAACCAACCTAAACCAGACCAACGCGTTCATTGCCTTTTGAAACTCCTCATCACGCCCGGAGGCCGGCAGACTGTTTTTCATCTTCAACAAAATCTCAAAATTAACCAACCCGCCCGACAGAAGCGAGCCGTCATCACGCCGGTCCACACCCTTAAAAATCGCCGTGTGCTTAAATCGGGTCTGCTCAAAACTCTCGGTAAACATAACATCAATCTCGTCCTTGGCCAAATGTCTGGAACAGGTTTTCACCATAATCCGAAACAGTTCCTCATAAATCGCCACCAGACACAAATCTAAAATCTCAGTGGTAAACTGGTCTTTTTCTTCTTCATCCTGAGCGACTGGTTCCGCCTGCTGTTGCTGCCGCGCCGTGCTGTCATCATGCAGATCTTCCTCGCCGACGGATTCATACACTGAAATTTCATCGCGTTCACTTGCAGTTTCCAGCATTTCAGAAATCAATTTCACTGGGAACTCAGACTGCTCGGGTGTGACCTCCCGCGAGAAGTAACCTTCCCGCGACTGACCCATAAAAAACGTGAGGTAATGCAGGGCATTGTTAATTTTGAGTTCCAAATATCCGGTAAATTTTTTTCTCTCAAACAGGCTTAACAACTGGTTAAAATTAATCAGCTTGGTTTTGAGTCCGCCATGAGTGGGTTCAAAAATAAACGTACCCATAATCACCACCATGAGCAACTTGGAAATTTCACAAAAACTGATGGTTCCTTGCTTCTCTGTTCGCAGCTTTTTGAGCGCCTCGCTCACAGTCATAATCTCACGATGCCCGTCCGAAAACCGTCCGGCCTTGACACCTCTGCCGCCCAACAGAAAGATAATGTCCTGCGAGTCCTCATAGCGCACATCCAGATAGCTCGCCACCCGGCTCTGACTTTCAGCGAGAATTTTATCCAGCTTGGCGGTGCTTAACGGGATGTTCTCCACCACAGTCCGCACAGAGGGCAATTTGACATGACTCATTTCGTTTCTTCCTCAGCGCTTTCGGGATTAACCGAACGTTTATAGTCACAGCCTGCTTCCGGGCAGACAATCGTAGCCCCGGCTTTTTTGGAATATTTCTGTACCAAATAGTCCTTGCCGCACTGGGGACATTTTTCCGCTACCGGCCGGTCCCAGGAAACAAAATTGCATTTAGGGTATTTACTGCATCCAAAAAACATGCGGCCGCGCTTGCTTCTACGTTCAATCACTTGACCGTCACACCCGTCCAAAGGACACCCCACACCGACCTCTTTATTGATGGACTTGGTGTACTTGCACTCCGGATACTTACTGCATGCCATAAACTTGCCAAAACGACTGTACTTTATTTGGAGTACGCTCCCACATTTTTCACATTTTTCCTCAATCGTCTCTTCCGCCTTCACTACAATCTTACCTTCGTCATCCGTACCCATGGCCTTGGTATTATGGCAAGTCGGGTAATTGGAACAGGCAATAAATTTACCATGCTTACCCCATTTAACCGTAAGCTTGGCCCCGCACTTCTCACAAATCTGTTCCAGCTCGACCTCAACCTCGGATTTAATATCATGCATATCCACTTGTGCCTTGTCCATCTCCTGCTTAAAAGACTTGTAAAACTTTTTCAACACCTCCACCCAGGCAACCTTGCCGGACTCAATGTCATCCAGTCCGCTCTCCATCTGAGCGGTAAATTCTATGTCCATAATATCCGGAAAATTTTCAACCAACAGGTCGTTGATGATAATCCCGATCTCTGCCGGCATAAACCGTCCGTTTAAACGTTCAATATAAGTCCTGGTCAAAATCGTACTAATGATCGGCGCATACGTACTGGGGCGTCCAATATTATTTTCTTCCAGCGCCTTCACCAGGGTGGCGTCATTGTAACGCGGCGGCGGCTGGGTGAATTTTTGCTCCGGCCTGACCTCCAACTTGTTGAGTGGATGCCCCTCTTCCAGCGGCGGCAGCAACCGATCACCTTCGGGTTCAACTTCTTTACCGTTCGTTTCCTCAGTCTCTGTATAGATCATCATAAAACCTTTAAACTTCATGATAGATCCGCCGGCCCGCAGGGTGTAACGATCCGCCTGAATATCCACCGACGTCGCGTCAAACCTGGCCGGGTTCATCTGCGAAGCCAAAAACCGCTGCCAGATCAAACGGTAGAGCTTGAACTGGTCCGGCGAAAGAAATTTCTTAAGCGCATCAGGCGACTTGTCCGCAAAAATATAAGTCGGCCGGATGGCTTCGTGAGCATCCTGTACCTGTCGCTTGGACTTATACTTGGGCGGCTTGGCAGGCACATATTCCCCGCCATACTCACTGGTGATCAACTCGCGCACCTGGGTCTGGGCTTCCCCGCTCACGCGCACCGAATCAGTACGCATATAGGTAATCAGACCCACCGGACCCTCGTCTCCAATCTCTAAACCTTCATAAAGCTGCTGCGCCACCATCATGGTCTTTTTTCCGGTAAAATGCAGCTTATTGGCAGCTTCCTGTTGGAGCTTGCTGGTGATAAACGGCGGTGCCGGATTGCGTTTCTGCTCTTTTTTCTCAATCTTAACGATTTTATAATCAGCCGTTTCCAGCACATCTACAACCGTCTTGCTCTCATCTTCAGTATGAACTTCAAACTTCTTGCCATCTTTATGCAGCACCAGGGCGGTAAACTTCTTTTTTTCCTCGGTCTCGAGGTCCACCTCAATCTTCCAGTACTCTTTGGGATTAAACGCCTCAATCTCCCGTTCGCGATTCACCACCAGCCGAACTGCCACCGACTGTACCCGGCCGGCACTCAAACCCTTGCGCACTTTTTTCCAGAGCAGCGGTGAGAGCGAGTAACCCACGATCCGGTCCAGAATCCGGCGCGCCTGTTGGGCGTCGACCATATTCTGGTCAATCTCCATCGGATTTTCAATTGACTGCACAACCGCATGCTTGGTGATCTCATTGAACGTGATGCGGTAAACTTTTTTATTTTTGTTGTTAAGCTCATGATGCAAATGCCAGGAAATCGCTTCGCCTTCACGATCCGGATCAGGCGCCAGGTAAATATTGTCCACACCACCGGCCAGACGTTTAAGCTCTTTCAAAATTTTGGAACGTGACCGGATGGTAATATAGTGCGGCTCAAAATTATTCTCGATATCCACACCCAGCTTGCTCTTGGGCAAGTCCCGCACATGCCCCATTGAGGCCACCACTTTGAACTTTTTTCCCAAAAATTTGTTGATTGTCTTGGCTTTTGCCGGTGATTCAACAATAACGAGGTTTTTTTGTGTTTTTTTAGTAGCCAAATCCTTATTCCTTTTCCCAGCTTCATACCAGCATCATGATAGGTATTAAGCGGATTAAAAATAGCGATTCTCAACATCCCGCCGTATCCAGCGGAGAAAATCCGTACAAACAGCCCCCTTTTACATCCCAGGACCGTTCAAGGTACTGAATTACAATTTAAGCATAGGGATTAACCAAAGTCAATAAAAAGCAAAACACTGGAAATAACAGGGTTTTCAGATTTTGATACAAACTGCCTTCTATATTATATAAAAAAGAACACAGCATCCAGCCATGTCCTTTTGCCTTTACCCTACTAGCCACTGATAAAATCAAGAGATTTGTCCACAGATTACTCAGATGGACACAGATTTTGAAAAGATGAAATCAAAAAACACTTCCTCAATGAACAAAAAAACGTTACCACAAAGGACATCCAAATTCCTTAAACGTCAAATTTTCCAACAACACCTCGCATTACTAAACCCGGCCCTTTTCATTCCGAACAAACAATTGTAAGAGCGTATAACAATACGCCCTTACAATTACGCCATTTTGTCTTTGCTTTTATTTTATTAATACCAGTTTTTTGAATTCCGCCTCTTTATCTCCGATCTTAACTTTATAGAAGTAAATACCCGGCGATAAATCGCCGGAATCAAAAGCCACTTGATTTATTCCACTGGAACAGGTTGCCTGTAACGCCACAACACGTTCACCGACTATATTGTAAACCTTTATCGTGACCGCTTTTGCTTCATCACCATCAATCTTAATCTGGAACCAACAAGGTTGTCCAACCAGACCGGGATTAGGATAAAAAACAACATCATCCCCGGACCAAGGTTGTCTGGTTGCCGTAGCCGTCTGAGTTCTTGTTATTGTCCGTGTTGCTGAAATAGTTGCGGTTGGAGATGTGGTTGCGGTGGGTGTAATGGTCGCAGTCACTGTTGTTGTCGATGTCGGCGTAAACGTCCCGCTTATCGTTGGTGTTAATGTAACTGTTGCCGTAGGTGTTTCGGTTACAAATGGTGTTTCTGTCGCAGTATAATTCGGGGTTGCGGTTGATGTTTCCGTCACTGTCCATGTTGGCGTTTCAGTGACAAACGGTGTTACTGTCGACGAGGGGGTGGATGTCTGCGAAAAAACAGGAGTTGCTGTTGGTGTCACAGTCGGCGTTGGGCTGGGTGGAATCGGATGTAAAAACCCTGCATGCAAACTGTAATTACTTGATATTACCGTACCTTGCCCGCTCTGGCCAATGGCTGCTAATTCATCATAATTGGTCGAAGTTGTGAATCCACCGCCACTATCAATAACATCATCAATACCAGTATAATTGGTGGATGAAAAATTACTGTGACTGCTTGCTGTTAAGGGCGCCATCATACTAAGGAGCATGATGATGACCATCATCATAGGCTTATGCATAAGCTTTGCTCCTTTATTTAGAATGACGTTACTCGTGTGCCGTCACTATGCTGATTATCAATACCATGTTCTCCAGTACCCGGTGCTGTCCAGAGTGGAGGATTGCCGCTATTAGCGTCAATAATATCTTTATTAATTGTACCATCCATAAAAACATTATAACTAACCTGAGCTATACCTGATCCTGACAAACCAATACCATACGAAGGTCCTGGTCCTGCCACACCGGTGGTAACATAACGAATGGTGTTTTCAAGAATAAAACAATTGAGCATTGCTGCTCCATTATCACTAATGCCATAGGAACCCATCGTGCCGGAGGAGCCCATCAATGCATGGTTTAAATTAATAACATTGTCTTCAATTCTGGATTCAGACATGCCGTCCGTCATTATCCCCTGAGCTGACATGGGACCATGACCTATCATATGATTTTCCATAACTTCACAAAAAGATGCATTGCTCATATCAATTATCGGCACAGGACATGAAGCCACAACTTTAACTTCCCTGACATAGCATTCCATAGCACTATTCATATTAATAACTGTGGAAGAATCAAAAGTACAATTTATAAATAATGCTTCCAAAGCCCTGCCAACTCCTGCCATACCAATACCACCGGTTCTTAATTCTGTTGCATCCCAGCCCTGACCGCGCAAAGTAACATAGTCAGGTATCACAATAGTACCACCGCCGCCGGTTGTACCTGGTTCTATAAAATCACCGGCTTTTACTTCTATTACCCATGGTGTATCAGCTGATGGCGTGGGTGACAAAGCACCCTGCGCTGTATAACCGCCCACACCAAGCAGCATATCAATGGCACGACTGGCAGTCGTGGTATCGCCGCCGTGATGCGCAACAGTCAACACCTGACGATGAACAACATTAAGCGTAGACATGGCATAAGCGCCGCATACCAGGCTATGACGAGGTGACATGGTCTCCCAGGCACCAGCACCGGTGTGATCCACCCGGATTTCCAGAAATAAATTTTTACGCATGGCAAGCTTAATTGGCATTGGCACTGTACCCTGACCTAATATAATATTAAAAATACCATTAATAACCGGAACACTATTATGCGTTTCCGACCACAAAATATTTCCGCCGGTTAAGGCGTCATATATCACAAATCTTAAATTTTTGGTTCCATTTAACGGACTACCTCCGCTATCTGTCAGCTGACCTTGATAACTCATGGTTTGGTTAATATCGGAAAAACCAGGTACAGATATCGCAACTGCCGCAAATAATAACAAACTGATTAAAACTAGTCGTTTCATTTCCCCTCCTTTTATTTATCCAGCATTATTTCAGAGTATGTTTAAGACGACTCCTTTTATCAAACAGCTTGGTCATCAGAAATCAATCCCTTCACCAACACATCATCGTATTGCATTATCACATGGAGCCCCACGGGCAAGCCCGGGGGGCTCTGTGGAGCGGGATTAAAAACAACAACCAAACCATGATCCGACCTATGCTTTAAAAACAATTATTCGATCTCACCAATGGTTTTCCGGAATTTTGTCACTAATTTAACCGACGTTTCATCAATAAGCCCGCGCAATGCTTTATACGCGTAACCTTTGGAATCTTTCAAATCAACTTCATTTGTCGTTTTCAGGTCTTTTAATTTTAAATTTCTCCGATTGGCTTTTTTAGGGTCCTTGGGGACCACCACCATAATCGGAATACTTCCTTTGGTGGGTGATAAATCATCAAATCCCGGCCAGCCTAAATCCGCCACAATTTCCCCGTTTTTATCAATTAGCATCAATGTTGGATTCAAGCGAATCGTACCATTGGTTCGTCGGGTTTTAATATTAACCACATTGACACCCTTCACATGTTTGAAAGCGGCAGCTTTATTCCAAACCACGAACATGCCGTCCAAACCGGTTTGTTGACAGGCATACGCAACGGAATCCAACATCACCTGCTTCATTTTATTTTTATTATTCTTTGCAGCATTTCCATAAGAGACTTTTTTGACTGTCACCCCTTCGGCATCATCTCTAAATAAATGGTACGTAACATTGGCACATCCTCGGGCAGCTAATTGATTCCCGGTTTTTTTAACATAATCATCCTTAAACGTATTAATCAATACTTCTTCGGTGCTCCCGCCTTTTTTACCCATCAAACGCAACATCATGGCAGATGCGGCTGCTTGACCGGCATTTTTCTCCAACATCTTCTTCATGACCGGAGAATTTTTAAAATCAGTAATACTGCGTAAACTGGCATGGCTTTGATACTGCTGTCTGGGTATATATTGAAAACTGGTAATGCTACTTAAAGCTTGATCATATTGCTTCAATGCGTAATCAGCAGCTTTTTGCGTAATTGCCTGATTATTGGCTGAGGGTTGTCCCATTTTATCCATGGTGACTGCACAAAGACCTACTTTTTTCAAATTGGATAATGCAGCTTGATTGACTCGCGTAGTTGCACAACCTGATACGACCAACATGCTTACTGTAATTAAAACACCAATAATCCATTTTGCTTGTAACATTTCCCATCCCCCTTTTAATTTGTCCAACCGCCATCTATTCGACAGATACAAAATTAAAATCTTTCACCAATTTTATCATACGCCATCCGACTCAGGGAAAAAAGCTGCACCGGATTTACAAGAGCCAGCTTTTTTTTGTAATCGTAAATGACGGGTTGGTTATTCACATCACCTTGACTTTAATAAAGCGCTCTAAAAACGATAACCGAATTGTATTTCACTAATATAGTCTTCCCGATAAAAAGTTTTTAAAAAATTCAATTCCAATGGTCCAATGGGTGTCATCCATCCAAAACTCAAACCATAGCCACCGGCAAGTTTTTCTAAATTACTTATTTTTTCCAGCCTATTGCTTGCAACAGCATCATAAACAGATAATCGAAAGTAAAGGGTTTCCCATACTTTAAATTGAACTGAGGATTCAAAAAAAGCGTGATTTTTAATGGCCTCTTCTGTTGCATAAAATTTAAGTGCCGGTATTTGACGCTGCCTGGAAAAAAAAGAAACTGCTAAATAATATAAATCACCTTCAGTGACAGGGCTATTTCCTATGGCTGAGAAGTAAAACAGGTTCTTCCAGGAAAATCCGGCAGGTAAAGGAATAATGAATTGCCCTTTAGCATCGAGTTGTCCAAATACTCTATTAGAATTTTCAAAATCATTAAATAGTTTTAAATAGCCATCCAACTGAAAACCCCGCGAAGGAAAAAAAGAGCGATTTAGAGTATTCACATTAATATAAGCAAAAACATCACTATAATTCACGAAATGGGTGCTGAAATTACTGCCAACCAAAGGTTCAATGAGTGCTTTTTCTCTGGCAATACCAAGCCCCAAAGCAATTGAATTCCATAAATACATCTCCGTATAAATTTCACCTACGAAATCCGAAAAAACGAAGAGACCGTTAATTTTACCGTCCAAGGCATAAACAGACGTTTTTTCTTGATCGTACCTTAAATTAAGCCCAAAACCAAAACCGGGATTCCAGCCCAATTTATATAAATAACCCAATTCAATCGCCGGATTTTCACTTAACCGGCCGTCAAGCTTTGTAATTGATCCACTGCCCAATCGATTTAAAAAAGTCAGATTTAATAAGAGTGATGACTTAAATTCTGAATTATAGCTAAATCCAAATTGAAAAACATCCTGGTCTAATTCATTTAAAAAAAGCTGCAATATTTCTTCTTTATCTTCCGTGGGTGTTAAAACATAATGAACGCTTTTGAAATAGCCCGTACCGAAAATATTTTGAATATTTTTATCCAATTGCTCAGCTGTTATTTCTTGACCGGGTTTAATCCCCAGCGGACCGCGGACCATGGCATGGGATGAGCGCCCCAAACCAATCAATTCCACTTTTTTTATAACCGCCGCATCATCCGGGCGGGATATTTTTTGTGGCCGAAATTGCGTTTGCAAAGCGAGGGATTTTTTTATGGCGCGCAGCTGGATGATCGCTCTCCGGGCAGCTTCTTCGCCGCGCATAATCAGTTCTGAAGCAGCCGCAAAACTGCTCGAACGGTAACCCTTCATATCCGGTTGGATCAAAACACGGCACTGTTCCCGCTCTGCTGTGGATTTGGACTGCTCAAGTATGGACATGGATTGTTCAAGAATTTTACCCAAATCATCCAGTTCATCTTTTTGATAAGTGAAACTCCCTACATCAACACCGATGACAATATCCGCACCCATGGCCAAAACATCGGTCACCGGTAAATTCCTGGCCACACCGCCATCAGTTAATAATTGCCCGTCCCGTTCTATAGGTGTAAAAGCCGCCGGGATGGACATACTGGCACGCAGTGCTGTTACCAAATCTCCTTTGCTCATCACATGGGCTTCTCCGGTGACCAGGTTCGTTGCAATGCATCGAAAAGGAATGGGGAAATCATCAAAATCCCTGATATGGCGACTATGCCAGGTAAGTCTTGCGAGTAAGGATTGAATATTATGTCCAGTTACAACACCTACCGGTAAACCAATCCGCCAATTTTTAATCGGCAGGGTAACGAAATATTTTGTATCCTGATATTTGTCAGTAAGTAATAAATTACGGAAGGGTCGCTGATCATTTAATAAATGATCCCAATTCTGAGAGATGACGATGGTTTCGATTTCTTGGGCAGTATATCCAATTGCATACAAGGCGCCAATAAGACTACCCATGCTGGTCCCTGTAATATAATGGACGGGAATCTGTTCTTCTTCCAACACTTTTAAAACACCGATATGCGCCAAACCCTTGGCACCGCCGCCGCTTAAAACCAAGCCGATTTTCGGATCATCTGTTGAAAAAACCGGTTGCGCACTTACCAATAGAGCGCCAAAAAAGAAAAAGATCAAAGACAGACCTAATCGATTCGTCATGAGAAGTCTTTCGTTCCTTTCCGGCGCCTGATGATTGTTTTCCTTGCTAGTGATTCTGCTGCCCCCCTAAAAAATCATTGCGAGCGAGCGGAGGGCGCGTGGCAATCTCATTTCATCCTTATAAAATCAAGATTACTTCGTCGCTATCGCTCCTCGCAATGACAGCAAAAGGAGATTTTGCAGCAAAAACACTAGTTACTATCCCCGGAATCACTTCTAAAAACTGTACTTTATTTTAGCATAAACCATATCATTGTCATCATATTGCCCGAAATTGCCTTCACTCCCAATAAAAATATTGGCACCCAGCAGCAATTCAAATCCATCGACCAAAGCATAAGTGATTTTGGGACGAATCAGGGCATCGGAATTATTCAGTCCAATGTATGAAAACAATTCCAATCGCAGCGTTTCCCGCAGAAAATCTTTGCTCGCCAGAAAAGTCATCGTATTCTCAAATTCATCATTCGCTATGGCTTCATCATACTGCAAAATTGCCTGCTGAACAAATTGGGCGCTAAACCGCACGTCCCACATTACAAAATCCAATCCTACCAAATAATGAATATAGTCTTTCCGTACCGTGCCATCAATAAGTGTCATATCTTCTGAATTGAAATATTTATCGTGATAATAGGCTCCTTCTCCGCGCACTATAAAGCCACCCAGCGCGGTGCTGAAACTACCGCCCCCCAATCCCAGACGATGATGCCTCGGTGTGACGGTTATCCCTGCCAGTTGAAATGTCACAGGATCAATGGTTTTTGTAATGTGCATCGTCGGATCATCGTCCCACATGTATCCACCCATAATTTCAAAATCAATCGCAGATGTGATAATTGAATATTTTGCAAACACCTCACTATTTTCCAATGCCGCGCCAACTTCTTTTTGACTATAATCAAAGGATGGTGACACGGGAAAATCCAATCCCGGGAACCAGATGGAACCTTCCCCAGGCATTTGAGTCGAAGTAAACATCGGGTTCCATACAAATTCAATGGTATTGTCACCTAAATAATAATCGGCCTTTAGGGCTGTAATACCCATACGAATTTCGTCAAAATCACGCAACAAAAATTCACTTAAATCTTTGGGAGAAACAATATCGGTGATAAACACACCATCAGCCTTTCCCCAAATAATTTGCTGCTTTCCCAGGCGTAAATCTATTGAGTCAAAAAAGATATCCACATATGCTTCACGTAACCCGATTTCCATTTCCTGATTGGGATACTGATAAATATAAGGATTTGCTTTGAAAGCCACCTTTTCTTTACTCTGTTCAATGTTCAAATTAAATGTGTTTTGAACAATGGGATACTCATTGTCGCCGGTTAACAGCATTCCGGTATAATTGCGCACATAACCCGACCAATTCAGCGATTGCGCCGCTGCCCCGCTTATGAAAACTAACAGCGCAAGAACACCCCCGAATAGTCCGAAATACAACGTTCTCATTTCAAACCTCTTTTCATCATTCGTTCCGTAAACTTGTTCGCCGAAAGTCCTGTGTCCAGTTTAACATTATCCAGTTCCATTTTTGTCGTATGGTCTTTCTGAACATTACGCATTTCACTTGCCAGTATTGTCCAATAGCTCCCGATTTTATCATATTTTTTTACGGTCAGTGTTTTCAGCAATTCACCGTCTTCATCATAAAAATCTTTTTTAAGACTGATCCATTTGTCTTTAATGATCCAGGAAACAGTCCGCGAGTACATATACTCTTCATTTTTGGAAATACTTTCCACAACATAGCAATCTTCATCCCCCGTTTTTTCCTCACGCACCAGTTTATGGGTATCATCGGTCGGATAGCGATCACCCAAATCATCATACGTGAAATCAGATCCCATAAAATAATCACTGGTACTGTCACTGGAAATGCGTTTTACTTTTTTCAAAGCCGGCAGATAAATCCACTGATCATCATTTTTGCCGGCCTCGTCGTAGCCCCAATTCATGAAAGAAGTGTTGCGCACATCCGCCGGCGAAACAAAAAACATGATTTTCTTTTCCATTTTTCCAAAATCCTTAATAAACTGTTTAATTTTTCTCACGCGTTGATCACCACGGGAATTAATAAGCGACATGGTCAGATCACCTTGCATGTCATTACCGGTTTCGCGATTGTAAACATTTTCAATAATCTTCAAGCCGCTTATTTTTTCTTGCGAAAGCCCCAGCGTCGGCACAATGATTAACAGTGCCATTACCATGAGTAGTGTTCTTTTAATAATCATTTTAAGCCTCCATTTTTTTTGAAATAAATATTCGAGCCAAATAGCACCAGATACATAATCGTCACTGTCCCCAGGAAACTTGTAAACATATTCAAGGAAACCAATGCACCCAATGCACGATTTGACGGAAATCCGGAAAACAGCAGCACTAAAAATCCCGCAATCACCACAATCGCATTAAACACAATTGCCCTGCCGGTATGCTGCATCGTATACTGACCGGCCAATACCTTGTCGCCTGTTTCGGCCGCGGAAATCTTGTAGCGATCTATAAAATGAACCGCGTAATCAATACCAATACCGATGGCGATGCTGGAAACCAAGGCCGTGGTTGTGGACAAGGGAATATTCAGCAATCCCATCACCCCAAAGCTAATGACGGCTGTAATCACAACCGGCACTGCACCAATTAAGCCTGCCATAATATTTTTAAACATTAAGGAAAGCAAAATAATAATAATCACCAGAGACATTAACAGACTGGTAACTTGCCCCTTTAAAATCAAGTCGGTAAATACCAGGCTTTTATAACCGGATCCGGCATATTTAAGCTCAACATTTTTCGCGTTAAATGCCGGCATATGTTTTTCAATGATCGCGATAGCACTATTAATCGCCTTGGAGTTATCGCTTTTCAATTGAAATGTCAAATTAGCTTTTTGGTAATCATAATTCACAACCTTCCACAAGTTTTCCGGGTCCCCTGACATTTCATAAAGCAGTAAATACTGGGCAATCAGCTCTTGCGATTCAGGGATAACATTGTACTTTTCTTTGTCAGCATGCATGACTTTATTCATCCGCTTTAAATAATCAGTCAAAGCGAATGAATTACCCACAACATCCAATGTTCCGACAACATCGTCCTGCAATTTATCAATAGCCTTAAGAATGTCCGGATTTTTAAAGGCATCCTTATCTTTGGAATCAAAAATAACGTTCAGCGTAGATGTGCCGCCAAAATTTTCATTAATAAACTTATCCGTTATCACAATTTCACTGTCTTTTTCAAATTTTTCCAAAAAACTGGAATTGATCCATATTTTTCCAATGCCAATGACCGAAAAAACAATAATAACCGCTGTTAAAACAATGGTTATATATTTGTATTTAATAATCCTCTCTGAAAATGTCAAATTGTCGTTATGTTTGTTTTCGTTACTTTTTTCCTGCTTTTTCTTCCATTGGGGTAAACCAAAAACCATCACTGATGCGGGAATCAATACCAACGAAAACACCATTGCCATCATCACACCAAAAGCTGTGAACATCCCAAAATATTTAATTGGATAAATTTGCGAAGTCAGCAATGAAATAAAACCCACCGCCGTGGTCACCGACGTCATGAGTACCGGTTTCCACATCCCCTGAATCATATCCAACACCGCTTCTTTTCTGGAAGCAATCGGATTTTTAATCATAAAAAGGTGGAGATGATTATACAAATGGATTCCATAGGCCACGCCAATGGCGATGAGCATGACCGGGAGCATGGTTGAAACCGCATAGATCGGAATACCCACTGCCGCCATGAGCCCAAACGACCAAACCACACTGAACAAAACCACCAACAATGTGAAAAAGGTACTCTTGAAGCTTCGCAAAACAATCAGAAGAACCACGACAATAACCAAAATAACAATCGGGACCATGCGTTTCATATCAGCCGGACCCAGCATCGCCAGGTTGCCTTCCACAATTGGACGGCCGGCCACATATACTTTTTCAGGTCCTTCAAAAGATTTGCTTACTTCCAAAATCTGGTGATAAAATTCCTGAGAAAAAACATCATCTTCAATTTCAGCAACAATGATGGTCACTGTTTCATCGATTGATACCAATCGCCCGAAAATCATCTCATTATTGCGGACATTGGAACGAAGTTGCTCCAATGCTTCCTCTGTTTTCGGTGTACGCTTAAAAAATGCTTTTACGTCCATACCCTCTTGGGTACCAATAATATTATCCGCTGTGTACAGCGACGTAACATCGTTCTTATTGATCTCTTTCATCTTTTGTAATGTTTTGGTCAATTGCTTTATTTTCTGAATAGTTCCGGTGTTGTAAATTCCATCCGGATTTTCAACAGCAATAATGATGCCGTCTTTAATATCAAACCATTCTTCAGCCTGGTTGCTGTACACAAATGCCGGATGGCTCTGAGGCATATATTTATCCAGATCGGTCTCCATGCGTGTATTTGATTTCATGACTGCAAAAAAGGCGATCGAAGTAATTAGAATTAAAACCAAAACCGTCTTGGGCCTCTCCAGCAGTTTATTGAATATTTTTTCCATAGTCTAAGTCCTTTCAAGGATAATTTTATACTTACTATCATTCTTGTCCAAACAAAATCAAAATCCTATCCACAGATTACACAGATTACTCCGATTTCAAGACACTTCAAAACATTTGTTTTTATGACCTAATCCAAAAAACCTGCGAAATCTGTGGATCATCTCTTTGTTTTAAAGCTTTTATAAAATCTGTTTTATTAATTAACCTCTATCTCTACTAAAATAGGCGCGCCCATCAAAAAGCCACTTTCAGCTCTAATCGCACCATATGGATCACCTCCTCCAACCCCAGCGCCTCTATTCGGCTAAGTATCACCGCCGGTTCAACATGACCAAATAAACTTACGCCGGCTTCAAAATTCATTTCCATAGTCTGCTGATCTTCCAGTTGTTTTACACCTTTTAGCTGTACATAAGGTTTGAGTTTTCCGGGGAATCGATGTCTGACTTCAGCAAATGCCAGAGGTAAATTAACGGCATCTAAACGCATGACTTCTCCAAAAAACAGATTACTAAAAGTTGGTTGGAATTTTGCATCTCCATTCCATTCAGATTGTCCCAGATAGCCAACACTGATGCTGGTTAAAGCTCCTGAGTCGTAAATAAAGTCCTTGCCTAATTCTATGGTATAAGCCAATGTGCTTTCACTGTCAATAGTTTGATTGATACCACTAATGGCCCAATCCAGAGCATTGTGTAATTTACCGTTCATCAGCAACCCAACATAAACCCGGTTATCCTCAATAATGGTTCCAAACTCCTCATAAAAAAGTACGCTCAGATTACTGACACTAATGTGGCTTACTGGTCCACTACTATCACTGTCCGAAAACTCACTGAACTCATTGCCCGCGTCATCACCCGGCACATAACCCGGGTTCCAACTAATCGTTAGCCCTAACAAATTGGTCTCACCCATGACTTCCCCCACACCCCCGGTATAATCCAATGCCAGAAGATTATAAAGATGGCGATTGGCACAAAACTTTCCCATGCGGGCAAAATGGTCCGTCACCGTACCGGCCTGTGCCTGCACTGAGAAAGCTTGCCAGCTCTGATTATAGCTCAACCCCAAAACCCGTTCATCCAACAGAATGGAGTTACCCATCTTCATCTCCTGCAACCCGAGACGGGCGATGATATCCTTTTCCTGATAATGATAAAAAACCTGCCGCAACCCTACATGCCGGCTGTCTTCATATTCCAAAACCGCTGGTTGGTTACTGTCGTCCGATCCACTGATATCAGTGACACTCCAATGTTTATACCCGCCTTCTAAATAGAGTTGGTGTGATGAAAAAAAAGTGTAGTTAAGCGCACCCAAAAGCATCCCGCCGGTTATCATTTTATCGCCGATTCTCCCCGGTCCCATCGTCCCTTCGATCGCCCACAACAAAGAAGATTTTTCCATCACCGGAGTTAAATGAGCGCCTAAAATACTCCGGCACTCCCGCTTGGCATTGGCATTCACCGCCAAACCAAGCACCAGGCCCAGCAGTATTAGCCTACTTAGATTTTTGCATTTTAATTTTAACATGATGTTCATTTCCTTTTCGATAAAATGAAATACTCGATTTTGGACAAGCATCGAGGCAATCTCCACAGACAATACAATCCTGATTATCCAAATGACTGATTTTTTCCGGACTGCGGGTAATCGCATTGACTTGGCAGCTGGTGTTGCAGCTGGTACAACTTATGCAGGTCTGATTAATCCCCAAAATACTGGCCCCGGGAATTTTTGCAATCCAACCCAAAATCAAGCCGATCGGACAAATACTCCGACAAAATGGGCGGTAAATGAACAAAGAACTAAGCAACAGTACGCCTAATAAAATGTAACCGATCAGATTAGGAGAAAACAAATTAAAAGCCACCTTAAACGGCCCATAATGTTTATAAATATTTGTATGGGTTATAAACAACTGTGTCAGTAAAACAACCAGCACAACTGTCCGAATGATTCCCATAATTTTTTGCGCCCGAGCACTTTGAAATAATCTTAATTTACCCGGCAGCATAAGAAATTCCTGGAAAGCGCCCAAATGACAGGCCCAACCGCACCACACCTGTCCAAAAATATAGGTCAGCGGAATCAGCACCAGAAACCACAAAAGACTTTGCCATTCTATTTTTACGCCAATCAACATCAGCCAGGTATTTTGGAAACTGGAGATCATGCAAGCACCGCCACCGTGATAAAACCCCAACACTACCAGGGAAAACAGCAGCATGACCCCTTTGAAACGGCGGGTGAATTTGAACCGCACCATAATCCCTGACAAAATTGTCATCACCACAACCAGTAATGCCCAATACATTTTGGAGTAGCTCACCGATTCAGCAGGCGCTGATTCTGCACCGCTATCGTTGAATTCCTCATCAAATTCCATTGAGCTGAATTCATCATCGCCGCCCGAATTGACAAATTCATCCCCCGTATTATTGCTGTCAACCATCACGGTTCCTGATAGACCGGCGTCAGCAGCAGCGATCAGCACATTGCCCACAAGAAAGGGAAGAACCATAACAAATAAGAAGCCAAGTGACTTAAGAAATTTTAAGGGTACACCCAACATAGCCTTGCTCCTTTTTATTATTTGTTCGCGGTGCTCAACGGCTCGGATTTGAGCGTCATACTGCCGTAACCACCTTCTTTATCACAAGTCCGAACAGCATTCACCAGAAGTTTTCCACTCTTTGTACCAATTACCTCAATCTTTAATTTCCGTGTATAAACCATGGTTGATAATTGCTGCCACTTGGTGGCCCCGATAACTTTTAGCCCTTTAAATTTAAATTTGGTTTTATTAATCGCCGTCGGACAGACACGATGAGTCAGCGTCACGGTCACCCGGGAGGTAAAAACATCCCCCGCGTGGTAGATAATCTTTTTCGATTTTTTATCCGTCTTGGCTGGCTCTTTTTCAGTTTTCTGGTCAATTTTGCCTACAATTACTTCCTGGTCCGCTGCAACTGCCTGCTTATTTTTATCCGCCTGATTTGACTGCGGCTGCTCTATAATCTCAAAATTAATCTCACAGGCCGTCGCCACGCCCTGAAAAAAAAGTACTACGCCTGCACTCATGATGAGTGTTCTTCGTATCTTCCATGAATTATCATTCATTTCTCCGCCTCCTAAATTGCGTCTTCCTTATTTTTTAGTACCACTGCCAAACTTTGCCACAGTGCCTGTGCGGATTTTTTAATATCAAAACCGCATTTTGCCAGCCGCCATTTTCTGACCAGTAACCGCATTGGTCCCATAATGAGGATCATCAAATGTTCTGCCGGCAAGTCAGCCCGGACAGTTCCTTGATCTTGTCCCTGCCGGATAATTTTCAATATCTTTTTTTCATTCGCCTGTTTCATCGCCAACACCTGCGCAGTTACTTTTTTTTCATTCTGAAAAATTTCTTCCGAAAATGTCACTGCCGCCAGCGCCGGGTGCCGGTCAAACATTTCTGCATGACCACAAAATATGTTTTTCAACATGGCCGGAATATCTCCAGATTTGGTTGCGAGCTGTTCAAATATCTCCTGGTTATACTGACCAAACTGTTTCACTGTTGCCATCAGCATCCCGGTTTTATTCGTAAAATGCCGGTATATCGCCGGTTCGGATATTTCCAGGCATTGCGCAATATTTTTCATCGTAAGATGCTGAATGCCCTGTTCCGCAATCAATTCAATCGCCGTTGTCATGATTTGTTGTTGCCGCAGAGTATAAATTAACAAATGACCACCTCACAAGTTAGTTATTATTAACTAACTTTAAAGATACGCCTATCACCTCACGGTGTCAACACTATTTTTTTAATACCCTTAAAAAAAACGGCACACAGACATTTGAGGTGTCAAACCACACAAGTATTAAAGCAAAAATAATTGACGATATTAACCCGCAAACACACTCAGCTGACGCCCATTGTGTTTGCGCTGGCACGACAACACATTATATGCTTAAATACTTATTCACCAAAAATAACTTCCGGGGGAGGTGTTTGGTTGTAGGCGGGTTTGATTTCAGCTGTGTTTTTAAGTGGCTATAAAAGTATATAAAAAAAGGAGTCAACAAAAGTGAAAAACACTATTTCCAATCCAAACGATTACCTGAATTTTAAAAAAACTTTTTCAACTGCCGGAAAATATTTTATAGCACTCTCTTTGGTCGTCACACTCGCAAGCTGCTCTGCCGTCCCCATTTCACGCAAGGCCGAAGTCCAGTCAATCAAAAAAATCGGCATTGTGAGTCTTAGCGCCAACACTTATATTTACAACTACAAAGCCGGACCAGCTTCAGACAAAAACCTTCATGAACTCCGGAAAAAAGCGCAAGAAATGAAAGAATATACTGGAAAAACAACTGATACAACCCAGGCCTCGATTGAACAAATTCTGATTAATTCCGACACAATCTATACCAACGCTTTAAAAGCCATCTCGCACTGGAATATCCTCCCCATTGACCAAGTCAAAAAAATGCCTGCCTATCAGGCATCGTCAGGTGAAGCAACCGATGCGAAAGGTTTTGTCCCGGTCACCATATTGCCGGAGACCAAATATTTTGATTCATTCAGAAATTCACTTTATAAAGAAAAAAATCAAAAAACCTTCCAGGATCTGACCGAGCTTTGTAAGCAGCTGGATCTCGATGCTGTGATCGTCCTGCGAACGGTACTTGCCTATGAACCAAAGGGCCTGCAGCTCCTAGGCGGATTGGGGAACTTGCTTGCATCGAAAAAAACCAAAGCCGTCCCGGTTGCGGGCACTGCAATCTCGGTTGTCACCAAAGCGGGTACAAGTGCTGTTTATCGAGGCGTTCTTTTGGAATACAAGGGCACTGCGGTGCCTATGCTGCAGGGTGGTTTGGTAAACTTTACCGGCGATGATGCTGCGGCCATCAAATCTTATAATGAGGCCATACAGGCGAGTGCAACCGCACTCGCAGAGACCCTCAACAAAGAATTAAGCGAGTAGAAATCCCAAAAACGGTGTTAGGGAATTTACCTTTTATCAGGAATCCCAAATTACCTAACACCGTTTCTTATTTTTTTTAGTGCACTCTATTTCCCAGTCGCTGTCGGCCAAGTCATTCACCCAGAGTTACTAGGAGCACAATTTTCAATCAATTTTGAGTGGTTTTGTTTTTTTCCAAAACAGCATAGAGTCCGTGGCAGGTCAAACGATTTAACACTGGTACGTTAGCCACCAAGCGCTCCAGACCCAACAACCAACTTTTGGGTAATACTCGCAAAAAAAATGTTGTCCTACGGTTGATGAGTACTGTGCCGCCTAGATAGCCTGCCTTTTTTAACACGACCCCCTTGGGTAAGATCAATTTTAAATCAGACAACGTGAACAGGAATAAGTGATCCTCACCATCCGGGCCGAATTGTTTTTCTTCCAGAAATTTCCTGTCTTCACGGCGTTGCAATTGTCCAAAAGTCGGTAGGTGATTGCGAAACATCAAGGCATTGGGTGTGGTCACCCATAAGATACCGCCGGGTTTTAAAAACGCCAGCGCTTTTTCAATAAAATCCTCAGGATAGGCGCAATGCTCAATGATCTCACCTAATACCACCACATCATAAAACCCCGGCAGGTCCTGCTTGTCAAAGCTGCCCTGCACCCATTGGATGTTTCCTTTTTCATACTTTTTCTCGGCATAGGCCAGATAATCCGGATCAATATCCAGTGCGGTAACCCGAAAACCCGCTTCCGCCAGCAACAAACTCAAATTCCCCTGGGCGCAGCCAATATCCGCCACCAAAATTTCTTCCGGTTTGGAAAAACGCGCGCGAAAAACCGCCAGTGTTTTATACAAACGATCCAAATAATTTAACCGGGCATGATGATAGACATCCGGGTTATCAATCTCACGTTTATCAAACTTTATCATCCGGTCAAATTGTTCAGGCAGTGCCTGTTTCAGTTGCTGTACTGTTTTCAAAATACCTCCATAATTATTTAGCTTCTCTTATGCGGATCACATAGCAAGGACGCTCTTTAGAACCTCAGGACAAAATACCCGGTCAGGCTTCCGGTTTTAATCGTCACATGCTCAACATTTTCCGGATTGGAAAAATCCGACCAGCCGAATTGATAAATCAAATCCAATCCCCAACCGGCACTATCGCGATATTCAAGTTTTATTTTTCCCAACCAGGTTGGACCGGTTCCGGCGGTTTCATAATAAAAAAAATAGTCAAATTCTCCTTTGGGGACAACATGAGAAAGTTCCAGACGATCATTGGGCGCATAGACCAGATCAAGTTGAATCAACATATCCTTAGCGCGTAGTGCCTGCCAGTTGAACATTACTGAATAGCCTTGTTTCCGATACCGGGTAAACCGATAATTGGTCAATCCATCATAGTGCTCCAGAGCATGATCGGAAAAACGCAAACCCACTCCCAACGATTTCCAAAACTGATACGATAGGATTGCTTCCGTTTTTTGCTGCCATGCCCATCCGATCACATCCATCTGAATGGGATCAATCCCGGAGCCGTCCCAATCGCCACTCACATTCCAATCCGAGATCCCGCCATTGACCTCAACATACCACGGACCTTCCAACCAATTAATTTTGGCTACTATCAAAGTACTTTGAATCATGGTATGACAAAAACCGTTTGCACCATCATCAATCATAGCCTTGGTAGTAAAATACTCCATACCGCCGCCAAAGTTGATTTCAGCGTGTGCAGCAACCGGGTGCGCAAACAAAAATCCAACACTACAAAATACGATCCAATACCATTTTTTCAATTTGCGTTTTCTCCAATCCAGTGGTAAATCTGTCCAGCCTCGCTCCGGATCCGGCCCTGTATTTCCAGGGTCAAAAGATCCAGCATAACCCGCTGGACCGGTTTTCGGCATGCCAATGCAATCTGGTCAACATGCATGCCGCCCTGACGCAAGCTGCCATAAATATCAGCCTGAAGGCCCTGCAATTTCAAATGAGAATGTGTGATTTTTGTGGTACGGATTGATGGGTCTGGTTTCCAATCCGGCAGCTCGGACAAAATATCTTCTACGGTTGTCACCAACTTAGCACCATCACGTATCAAGGCATGGGTTCCCTTGGAAAGTGCAGAATGATACATACCTGGCACAGCAAAAACGTCGCGATTCTGTTCACCGGCCCAACGGGCTGTAATCAGTGACCCAGACGTCTCTCCCGCCTCCACCACCAGCACACCCCGTGCCAAACCGCTGATAAGACGGTTCCGTTGCGGGAAATGCGCCGGTAACGGCTGTACGCCCAACCGAAATTCAGAAATGACTGCTCCATGTTCTGTGATTTGCTCGAAAAGTTTTTTATTAATCCGGGGATAAACCCGATCCAAACCATGCGCCACAACTGCCAGCGTGCGGGCACCCTGCTTTAAAGCACTCTGATGCGCCACCGTATCAATCCCCATGGCCAGACCCGACACAATAGTCAGCCCTGCCCCGGCCAAGTTGCTGACAAGCTCCCGGGTTGAGACAATACCGTATCCTGTGGGTCTGCGGCTGCCTACCACAGCCAGCGCCTGTTTGTCCTCGGGCAGCAACGATCCGCGATAATAAAAAAATACGGGTGCGAAAGGGACCGCTTTTAAGAGACCGGGATAGTCCGCGTCCGCCAGAGTACAAATTTTGATACTCTGCCTTGTGCAGCGATGCTCTTCCTCTTTTGCCAGACCCTGCCAATCGGCCTTGGCAATGGAGGCTGCCAACCGGTTCCCGATTTTTTTCTGATCGGATAAAACCGAGCGGGCCTGTTCAAAAACCGCCTGCGGCGATCCGAAAGCCTCTGAGAGTTTATGGGACAGCACACTGCCAATTCCGGATATCAGGCTGAGTGCAATCCAAGCTGAGCGATCATTTTTTGACATTTTTATTTTCCAAAGGAAATTTCAACACGCGCACCGTCACGCAAAGGTGTGGTAAATGCAGCTTTTTGGCCATCCACCAAAAGTTGGATCGGCCCGGCATTTTTCGGCGGAACAATATCCACTCCATCCAATGCCTGCGAAAGAATAGGCGGCTCCGTATCGGTTTTTTCAATCACAATCTCCGCGAGGTCAGGCACTTGATCTTCATAACGCGCCGGTTGACCATTGAGATAAATCCGTCCCCCGCCTGTATCCAAAATGCGCGGCTTGCCATTCACCCTAACGGTGATCTGACTGGGCTGGGGCAGCAATTCTCCCAAGTCACAAAGCCGAAAAACCGGCTGGTTCTTTTGCTCCCATTCAATCCGGTCATTGGGCCGGGGATAATAATCAGCTTGCACGTCATTACCATTGACCTTGATGACAATGGAATTGTTTTTTTGCATACTGTGCAATTCACCATTGAGTTTAAAACGAGTTTTTTCTTGCTTCGCCTTTTTTGTGTCCAACTCCGGCACTAGCTCAATAAGCGGCTTATGCGACTGCCAATCGAGTTCTGCTCTGTCACGAATGCGCGTATTGGCTGCCACGAGGTTTCCCTGGTCCGCGAGCTGGAGTTCAAGCTCCAGTGTGCCGCCATTCACTGTACACCAAAAAGGTCCTGAGGGGCGGGGTATCATCTCAGAATTTAAAATCACGTCCTCACCGTCAATTGCCTCGGCCATTTTGATGATCGTCCCCTCCTGTATCCCGGTATCCAAACCGACCGGTTCGTCCTGAATAAATAATTTGGCCGGTTGACCCAAGCTGCCGGGCGCGGACATGAACTGCCCTGCCAGAGTGTAGGTAATCGCCGCTCCCGGACGGGCATGCAAACTCTTCATTTCCCGGCCGGATGAGAGCAGGGCATCAAATACTGTTGGCTGGGATGTCAACGCCAGCAGCTGGACAGGTTGATCATTGACCTGAGCCGTCATAAAACGCAGACCTTTGTCCTGAACAGCCAGCAATCCAATGCCCAACGGTGTGATGGCCTCAATACCGTGTAATGCCGTGGTTGGATTCTCCAGCCCTATGATGGTTTCCGGTCCACGGCTGCCTACTCGGTTTTCCTCAATCTCCAGGGTCTGTGCCACTTGCTCACCCAGCTGCGGGGTGGCGCTGCCGCCACCCACCATAATCACAGCACGCGGTGCAGTACCATTGAGTTTAATAATTATCGAGGCAATGGATTCCGCCAGGCGCTTAATCGCCGGCAGCAAGGTTTCAATTATTTCTTCCGCACTGAATTGCAAGTCCTGATTCAAAATATTTTTAAAACAAATCGGCTTACCGTCTGCGGCCTGCAAACAACGTTTAACCTGTTCCGCCTCCTGAAACTCAAGTAGATAACGCTCGCAAAGTTTTTCTGTAATCTCATCCCCCGCTTGCGTGACCATGGCATAGGCAAAAACCGAGCCGTCGCGTGTAATCGCAATATCCGAGGTACCGGCACCCACATCCACCAGCGCTAAATTCATCCGTCTTAAATCCGGTGGAATGGTGGCCTCAATCGCAGCAATCGGCTCCAAGGTCAAACTTCGGGCACTTAAACCGGCTCGACGCAGTACCGCCATCAAGGCGTCCACCACCTGGCGGGGCAAAAAAGTCGCCAGCACTTCTACGGAAATTTCCCGTCCCTGATGACCCACCAGGTCATCGAGAACCTCGCCATCCAAAGAAAATTTAACCACAGAAAAACCTACACAATGCAAATTATTCTTCGTACCGTGGACCTGTAAAGAGGTTTGTGCCGTGCGCGCGGCAGCCAACTCCAGTGCCAGTACATCAGCGCGTGTAATTTCTGTTGTGTGGGGTAATTTCCTTTTTTGTTCAGCTGATTCCGTCAGGAGGGCACGCCCGGCTGCCGCCACGGACGCTTCATGCAATGTAATCCCCAGCTCTGCTTCCAGCTCTGCTTTAACCCGGGCAACGACCTTGGCGACGGCTTCGACCTTGTGTACCTGGCCATCAAGCATGGCACGATCCGGATGCTCGAACACCCGAGCCGCTAAAACCTTAAGCCCCTTGTCTTTGGGTTTGACCACCACACCGGCAACCTTGCGCGTTCCAATATCCAACACAAGAATGGGCTGGTGTTTTCCCAGGGTCACTGCGGCACCTGCGTCGCCCGCAGGATAACATCGAGAGAAACTTTGTCGGGCATTAAAAAGAAATAACCGTTAATGACACGGTTCGATTCCATAAACTCCGTTTCAATACAAATAACCTCAGTGTTGCTGGGAAACCCTTTGGAAAGTTCCGTAACCACCGCCTCGGCCATATCAAAAATGAGCTGGGGAACGGACTGTAACAGCAAAAGCCCTAAAAATTCCGTCAGTGCATTGAGGTAAGCGCCGGCCAGAATATTCCCAGCTTCTTTAATCGCCGAGTGCTCCAGCATGGTGAGAATCTGACGTTCCTCGGTATCTTGCTTGGTCAAAAGCCCGGCCATCTGCAACGCGCTTTTCCGCGGCAAAATCAACACAATCTTGGCTGAGACATCGCCCAACACATGCATGGTCACACCGGCAATGAGCGATTGTGGGCCGCCTACCAAATCAACCACTTTGTTCAACGGCAAACAAAGAACTTTGGGAACCGTAATCATAATTTTTTTTTCAATCAGTTGGGACAATGCAGTTGCTGCATGACCCGCACCAATATTGCCAACCTCACGTACAGCATCCAACTGTATATCGGATAATGCGCGAATGTCAGGCATACTCCCCCCCTACCTACACCAAACTCGGAACATCTAAAACAAGTGAAATACGGCCGTCACCTAAAATGGTGACGCCGGAAAACCCTTTGATGCTTTTCAGCATAGGACTTAAAGACTTAATTGCGATCTCCTGCTGCCCCAAAACCTGGTCCACCAGCAATCCCACACGCATCTCGCCCACCTCGGTAACCAAAATAGCGCGGTCATTGCTTTGAGATTCCTCTCCCGGCACTTCTAAAATACGGTGCAATCGCAAAAGCGGCAGCACACTGTCACGGTACATGACCACTTCCCCTTGTTGAACATGCTTGATATCCTCTTCTACAAATTCAATTGTTTCAACCGTATTAATCACCGGCAATGCATACACTTCTTTGCCAACTGAAAAAAGCAGTGCCTGAATAATTGCCAACGTCATGGGCATGCGTAATATAAAAATGCTGCCTTGGCCCGGTTCACTTTCAATCTTCAGACTGCCGCCAAAAGATTCAATCTTGGTACGCACCGCATCCACACCAACACCGCGTCCGCTGACCTCTGTCACCTTCTCGGCTGTGGTAAATCCGGGCAAACTTACCAGATTCATCACTTCATGGCTGGAGAGCCGTTCACTTTCTTCAACGCTCATCATACCACGTTTCACCGCAACTGCGCGAATATGGGCCGGATCAATGCCCCGCCCGTCATCCGAAACTTTAATGATAACATGATTTTTCTCGCGCATTGCGGTTAAGCTGATCAGTCCGTGGCGCGATTTGTTTTGCTGTGTACGCACCTCAGAAGTCTCTATCCCATGATCCACCGCATTGCGTAAAAGGTGCACCAGGGGATCATTGATCTCATCAAGCACCGTACGATCGAGCTCAATTTCCTTACCCTCCATCACCAGCTCAATCTCCTTGCCGCCTTCCTTGGCCAGATCACGCACCATCCGCGGAAAACGGTTGAAAATGTGCTCCATCGGCACCATACGGACTTCTGTGACTTCATCCTGGAGATCATTAGTGATGCGGTCAAACTGGATCAGTGCCTCTTTGAGTTCCTTCAAGGCATACTGTTTGGAAATCTGGGTCAATCGAATTTTATTAATGACCAGTTCACCGACCAAATTTTGAAGATTGTCAAGCCGCTCAATACTGACCCGGATGCTCTGAATAGTTCTACCGGACGCAGTCTTGGTCTTGCTTGCCTGCTCGGGCTGTGTCGTCTTAACCAGAATTCGTGCCTTGACCTTGCTCTCACCAAAAAAATCTTCAACTTTGTCTGCGGTCAACTGCACCAGCTCAAAAACGTCAATCTCCGAAATATTTTTCAGACTTTTTTCCAGCAACGCCTGCTTACGCTGTGAAAGCACCAACAGTAAAAACTCAAGATCAAATTCCCCTTCTTGTAATGCTTGGGGATCCGGGAAACTGGCAATAATCTCACCATGTTCAGACAGTGCCTTGTATACCATGAAAGCGCGCACACCTTTAAAGGAACATGCCGTATCAACCTTGACCCGCACCCCATAGGTCAGGTACCCCTCGGCCTCGGCCTTGACTATCAACTCTTCGAGATGTTCGCTGCTTAATTCCTGCTCGGTATCAGGCGTGTCCGCCATTTTCATTGGATCACTTTTCGGCTGCGCCACTGCCGGTGCAGCTGTCCGGGGTTGTGACACTGCAACCGCCGGCAATGTTTCTCCGCTGGCCAAGATCTTGAGTTTCTCCAAGAGCCCTGAAATATCCACATTTTTTGATTCTGCCGAAGAAATTTCTTCTATTAAAATACCCAGGGTATCTAAACATTCAAACAGAACATCCACCACAGAAGGAGTTATTTTTTCATGATTAACGCGAAGCTTTTCCAAAACATTTTCCATCTGATGGGTCAATTCCGTGATCTGATCGAATCCCATGGTGGCAGCCATACCCTTAAGTGTATGCGATGTACGGAAAATTTCATTCAAAGAATGTTGGTCGGTAATATCTTTTTCCAGAGCAAGCAATGCCTGGTTAAGACGATCAAGATGTTCGAGTGATTCACTGATAAAAAGATCTTTGTACTCTAAGGTATCCATGATTACCCCTGAAACGATTAAAAACGTTATTCAAAAAAACGGCACACGAATCACCGCGTTTTATTTCCCTGTCAATGCGGCCACTCTTTAAAAATACATTCCTACCCGTCTAAACAGGGATTTTTTCATGCCGATTGTTTAAATGATGGTATCAAGAAAATCACCCTGAAGCAACCACCTTTTCTGCCAGTGCTTCTGAATATGCAGTGTTTACCTGCTGAATATTTAGTATCATCTTGCTCATTTTTTTTCTGAGCAAAAAACTCATACAACTCACGTCGCCTTTACCCGGGCCAACAGGCAAGTCAGATACCGGCTCTCGGGTATCTGGGATTTCTCCGGGTGATCTTTGTCCGGACCAAAAACCCGGATATGTTCCAAACGTTTGCCCGCGCTCTGCATCGTCCCCAGCACCATCTGCCGAAAAGGAGTACGCCCAATGTGATGCGAACAGGTACAGGTCAACAGCCGTGCCCCGGGCTGCAGAAGCTTTCCCGCCTGAAGATGCAGCTCCCGGTATCCGCGCATGGCATCCTCAATCGCGGAACGTGAACGCACAAACGAGGGTGGATCCAAAATCACGGCATTGTATTTTTCCGCACGCATCGCTGCGGCGCGCAAATAGATGAAAACATCCGCTTCAATCGGTTGAATGGATGACGCCGCCTGATTTAGCTGTGCATTGTGTTCAAGTTGTTTCAACGCCGATGTGTCCCGGTCAATCGCCTCAACCTGAGCAGCGCCGGCGCGAACAGCTGCCAGGGAAAAACCACCTGAATGACAAAAAGCATCCAACACTTTCCCTTTCAGTGTCTTGGCGCGTAACACGCGGCGCGCGGCACGCTGGTCAAGATAAAAACCCGTTTTATGCCCTTTTTCAAAATCAACCTGAAATAAATCCGGTCCTTCTTTAATTTCACAATGGTCAACCGTGTGCCCGGGATCAGGCTGCCATAGCCACTGCCGTTTGGGCGCCAAGCCTTCCAGGCTTCGGCCATGCCCTTCGCTACGCTCAAAAATACCTTTTGGTTTCATACGCGATATCAGCCAGTCAAGAACATACTGCCGGCGCTGATCCATCCCCCGAGTTAAAAACTGAACCACTATAAATCCATGATAGTCATCACAAATAAGTCCGGGAAGACCGTCCGCCTCGGACCAGACCAGACGATACGCATTGGAATCGAGTGAGAGTGCTGCGCGTTGTGAACGACAGCGATCAAGTTTACGCGCAATTTCCAGTGCTTCATCCGGTCGGTCAGCCTGCCCGCGTGAAGCTGCCGCCGGTGTGTAAAGGTATTTTAAGGCAAGAATATTATCTGGATTGGCATAGGCAAACCCGAGCAAAATGCCCTGCGTATCTAAAATAGAGACCAGCTCCCCCGGATCCGGTTTGGGCCGCCATTCTTCAATCTGTCCGGAAAAAATCCAGGGATATCCCTGGAGCAGGCGCTTGGCCGCCTTGGCATTGACCACGACTTGTTTCAAAAGTGCTTCCAATTATGCCGCCCGACAGGCGGCCGCAATGGCATAGTAACGGTTTTCCAGGGTATCGGCCCGGGAATTGAGTACCATGGGTACTTTGGCGCCAATCGCCACACCGGCCAAAGGACCACCGGCAATAAAGGTCTGTGCTTTGGAAAAAATATTTCCCGCCTCAATATCCGGCACCAACAGAATATCCGCATCGCCTTTTACCGGTCCGGTATACCCTTTTTCCTCGCACACCCACTGAGACAGCGCATCATCCAATGCCAGCGGACCGTCCACCACACCGCCGGTGATTTTGCCTGCTGCCGCCATTTCCGCCAACTGCTTCGCATCAACCGTTGCCGGCATCTTTTCGTTGACATACTCCACCGCTGCCAGCACAGCTGCTTTGGGATTTTGATATCCCAACCGACGTGTGAAATCAATCGTGTTTTGCAAAATATCCGCCTTGCGTTGAAGATCAGGTGCAATGTTTACCGCCGAATCGGCCACAAACAACAAACGTCCACAGGGCTTGCTTTCCAAAATAAAGACGTGCGAAATAGGCTTGTCTGTCCGCAATCCAAAATCACGATTGATCAATGCCGAAACAATTGTCGAGGTCTTTAAATTACCTTTCATCAATACCTGCGCCTTGCCCTCGGCAATCATACGGACCGCTTCGATTGCCGCAGTCTTCTCATCTTTGGCATCCACCAGATGTTTGATGGGAAAATCCAGTTTCAAATCAGTACGCAGCCGCTCAATTTTTTCCTGATCCCCGGCCAATGCCACCTCAACAATCCCGGCTCGCCAGGCACGGTCCAGTGCCTGAAGAATCTCCCGGGTCTCGGGAACCGCTACGGAAACTGTTTTTTTCGGACCACCCTTCAATTGCTCTACAAGTTCTTCAAAATTTTTCAACATACGGTCTCATCCAATCCTTTCCTACCCAAATTTTTCTCGTAATAAATTTTAATCGCTTCCGCCGCTTCGTGAATATCCAACGGACCCGTATCACAGGTCCAATCCGCCTTGGCATAGGCGGATTGCCGCTGCGCAAGCAATGCCCTGATCCGCTGGATAACTTCCGCCTGGGTACCCGCCAAAAGCGGCCGATCCGACGCCGTGCCAACTCTCTTTAAAACAACATCCGGCTCGGCAGTCAAGCAGACCACGCAACCCAGCTTGCGCATCAAAGACCAATTTTGTTCAGCCAGCACGATACCGCCGCCTGTGGCGATAACCTGCCGTGTCATCCCCGCCTCAACAAACTGTTTTAAAACACGGGTTTCCCATGTGCGAAAAACGCCTTCGCCGTCCTGGGAAAAAATATCTGATATGGATTTCCCGGCAAGCCGAATAATTGAATCATCGGTATCAAGAAATGAAAACTGAAGGTTGTCCGCCAGTCGGCGCCCGACCATGCTTTTCCCGGTCCCCATAAATCCAACCAGAATAATATTCATCATCGTCTATCTAAATACCGCTGATACGTTTTCCAGTTGGCGCGCATTTCGGAAAGTGAATCACCGCCAAATTTTTCCTGCCATTTTTTCACCAATTCCATTGCCAGCATGGCTTCACCTACCACGGCTGCCGCCGGGACCGCGCAGACATCGGAGCGTTCATACCCCGCCACCAATGCGCGCTTGCTTTGCATATCAATTGATTTAAGTGGTTTGCGCAAAGTGGAAATCGGCTTCATCGCCACCCGGACCAACAAGGGTTCTCCCGTGCTGATCCCACCTTCCACCCCGCCGGCATTATTCGTCCGCCTGCTAAATCCCCCGTTTTTTCCACCCTTGCGATACGTAATCACATCATGCACTTTCGAACCGGGCAACTGTGCGGCATCAAATCCCAGTCCAAAAGCAACACCCTTCATCGCCGGAATACTCATCATCGCACCGGCAATTGCCATATCCAGACGTCTGTCCCATTGTGCATGACTACCTAATCCCGGAACCAACCCCCAGGCTGAGACTGTAAAAACCCCTCCCAGGGTATCCCCTTGATGCTGCGCCCGGTCAATCGCTGTATGTATTTTTCTGGAAACCGTCTCATCTGGACAATGGGTATCGGATTGATCCGCTTTTTTTGCCAGCCGGGCCGGTGACCCGGTCGGTAAGTTTGCATGAATACCGCCGATCTGATCCACCCAGGACCCGAGTTCCACACCAAATGCCGCCAACAGAACTTTCGCCACCGCACCCGCTGCAACCCGTGTCGCTGTTTCGCGCGCAGAGGCGCGTTCTAAAATATCGCGAAAATCACTCCGGTCATATTTAAGCCCGCCCACCAAATCAGCATGACCCGGCCGGGGACGATGAATGCGGTCAAACGCTGCACTCTTGTCCAATTTTTCAGGATCCATAGCCTGTTCCCAATTTTTCCAGTCACGATTTTCAATCACCAGGGTAATCGGACTCCCCAGGGTTTCACCATGGCGCATTCCCGAGGTAACCCGGACCCGGTCCTTTTCAATCAACATTCGATCACCGCGACCATATCCTTTTTGACGACGCGCCAACTCGCGGTTAATCTTCTCTAACGGCAATACCAAACCGGCCGGCATCCCTTCGATAATAACACTCAAGGATGGACCGTGTGATTCTCCGGCAGATAAAAAACGAAACATGAATAAATACTCGCTTTCTGTATTTTTTAAAATTCCAAAAGACCCAACTGAAAAACTTTTTTTATACGACCTGCTTTTTTACAATTATTCTAAAATATGCGTGGTTAAAAAAACCACCAATTCAACCTTGTTTTTCGTGGTCACATTGCTCCTGAATAAAAAACCCAGCAACGGAATGTCTCCCAACAGGGGAACCTTTGATTCCCGCGTGATTGACTCATCACGTACCATGCCGCCGATGGCAATGGTTTCTCCGTCATCCACCATCATCTGGGTGGTGGCTGAACGCGTGCTGGTCGAAGGCGGTGTCCCTGTATTTGTCACGGTCGTGACAGTCAGGGTGAGCGGATTCATAAGCACCTGTCCATCCCGGGTAACCTGCGGCGTCACGGTAAGGGTAATCGGCAATTCAAGATATGTAATCACATTGGACACAACCCCGTTGCTAATATTGCTGGTTGCATAGGGAATATTCTGGCTCGCCTTTAGCGTTGCCGTCTGATTATTCAACGTAGCAATTCTGGGATTGGAAATGGTATTCACTTTGCCCTTGGATTCCAGTACTGAAAGCGTCGCAGCCAAATCCATCCCCGCCTGCAATGTACCGATTGTCAACTGTCCCACAACGCCGCCTGTAACCGGATTGGAGCTAAGGGATATATTTGGATTCCGGGTGGCCGCTGTATGGGCTGCATTCCAGTTCACGCCTAAATCTATTTCCGAGGAGTGTGACACCTCTACAATCCGCGCCTCAATCATGACCTGCTGCGCTTTGGTGTCCAGACTCCTTAGCATACGCGCAATTTTATTGATATTGCCCGGAAGATCATTGACGACCAAAGCATTTTCATTGCTATTGGATTCCAGTGACCCGAGTGAAGATAAAATTGATTTAATTAAAGGTGCTACCTTTTCAACTTGTGTATAACTAAGTGAAAAAGATCGCGTGACCAAACGGCTCTGCCGGTCCATGTCGGCGATAACATCCTTGATACGCGACATGTCGCTGGGAATGGCGGAAACCACGACACGGTTTTCCGCCGGTTCAAGCACCACCTGACTCCTGCTCCCATCAGTAAACACACCTTCCAACGACGTTTTAATATTTGAATTTTTCACCTCAATATTCTTGAGTGAAAAAACCCGGGTTTCAACCGGAAATTCTTTGGCCAGGCCGACACGCAGCGTATTGCCGTCAACCCCATAGGCCATCTGACGCGGCCGGAGAATAAAATCCAGCACATTTTTCAATGGCTGCTCATTAATGGAAAGCGTCACCTGCGACTGCGTCCCTTCCAGCATCTCCAACCCCGGCGTGACAATCAGATCAAATCCCGCATCTTGCGCCAAGGCCCGCAACAGTGCACTTAAATCAGCATTTTGTAAATCAACTGAAATCCGCGAATTAAGATTGCCGCGCTTGCGGCCGGGCTGCAGCGTTCCCGGATTGTCAAACTCGATCAGAACCTGATTCTGGTCTTTGAAAACCAAATACGGACTGGTTGAATGAAGTGTGGTCCGGATATCCACCACCGGTTGGTTGTCTTCCTTTTTTTGGCGAGCCCTGACTTTTTTTATCACCCCGGCCGGCAATCCGGAAGGCGACCCCTGCCAGGTAAGTGCCGCACCATAAATCTGCAAAGAAACAATCCGTCCCTGGCGTTCTCGTTTGACCCGGTACTTCGCCTGACCATCTGTCGTGATCGTCAGACGTGTTTTCTCACCAATGTCCGACACCGCGACATCAACAACATGATAAGATGCGCCGGCCGGCATCATTTTGCGGGAAGATGGACGCTCTTGCCGGGACGCGTTTTTAGCCGCTTGCGTTGTATCCGGCTCCCGGTCATAACGGGATGCATAACGCCGGGGAAGCTTGAGGGTAATCCCGCTTGAATACGTCTCGCGCACCCACTTGACGCTTTCCTCCAAATCAAACACGACCCATACATCCGCATCATGTTGTGCACTGCGAATTCTGTTAAGCGGTGATTGATTCACCGTGAGTCGGTTGGGTTTCCAGGTCAAAAGTGTATTGCGAACCTTCAGCAGCAAACGGTCGGGGTTGGAAAGGTAGGTCATGGCACTCTGCGTTTTATTCGTTGTCACGATGGTCACTTGCGGCAAACCGTTTATCGTCTCGACCGAGATGCGTGTCAGACGCGCGGCCCAGTCCATTGCTTCCTCTGCATCCTGCGCATCCTCGTCCGTATCAGCTTCCGTCTCTGCACTGTCAGACCTGACTTCTTCAGCCTGTTCCGCCGCAGTATTTTCCTCAATCCCAACGGCAATTGTTCCTTCACTCTCATCGACAGCATCCGCCGCCAATCCGCTGGAGAACGGACAAAATAAAAACAGTATGACCCACACCATTAAGGCCCATCGCGTCACAAGCCGGTATTTGCGTCGAGAGAGGTTCGCCCTGCCCCAAATACGGCAGGATGTCGCACCGATCTGCGGAACTATCAATTCGGTGCTCCACCTTAAATCGGCGGTATTGACTTGCTTCATCGATGGACTTACCCGGCATCCAGCATTCGCCGGACACGGTACGCCGGGCAGGCTGTCCATCGTGTTCGCACTAGCACGATAATTTTCCATAAGACGGCCAACGCTCCTTTCTTCATGATTCATCATTTATTTACTTCGCGCGAAGCTTAAAAACAATCTGTTTCTCACCTTGTTTCAAAATTACTTTTCCCGGATTGACAACCTTACCCGTAATCCCGGAAACCGTTTGATGATTTTCCCGGTAGAGCTTCCCGTTTTTTAGCAAAAATCCGAATTTCGGGCCTGACTGCGATGCAAACAAAGCCACTGCCTGCCGGGAATTACGAATCACGCCGGTGAGACGCAGCGTCTCGATATCCACTTTCTGCATCACATTAAACAACCGTCCCGCCAGCGGTTTGACAAAGGGGTCCCGCCGACCTTTGGACATATATTTAACTTGTGGTTTCACCTGAAGGGTCTCACTTGAATCCGCCACACTCCCCCCATTGCTTCCGAAAGAAGAAACCGGTATACCGATTGCCAAACAGATCCCTACGATTCCAATGGTTTTATTAATCACGTTGCACATAGGTCACCAATACCATCCGGGCTGTTATCGAGTCCATATTTTTTTCCCCCGCGCGCGCGGTAATCTGAAGGTCCCGGGTGTTGATCAAACGCGGCAAAGCCGCCAGCTTGCTCACAAATGTCCCCAGAGCATGATAATCACATGTAATGGTTACCTGGACCGGCTGAAATACATAGCCTTCACCGGCAATAACCGGTTGCGGAGCAAATTGAAAATCCTTGATATTACACTCGGCCGCCACCCGGGTCACGTCCTTAAGCAAAAGTGGGATGCGCGGCTGACTGGGAACTTCGTTCTCCAGTTGCTGCATCTCAATTTGGAGCCTCCCCATGCGTGCCATAAACTCATCGTAGCGTGCTACCAGTTCCTGGGCTGTGGCCAATTGTTTTTGCTGATCCTGCAACACCTGTTTTTTCTCAACCAACCGCTGATTAAGCGGGAAAAAAGCAAACAGGCTGTACAGCACCAGCACAACCGTACTCCCGATGCCAATGATGATATAGCGAATCATGTCGCGGTTCACTTTTCTTTCTCCTCGGACGCTTCCATTGGCAAGACCTCAGCAAAATGCATTTTCAATTTAAATTGTACCTGGGAGCGATTCCCCCTCTGGGTCTCATTGAGTGCTTCCAGTGTTACTTCCGTAAAAAAATCCGAATTTTCCAGCATAGTTAAAAAATCCGCGACAGAAATTTTGTGATAGGCCTCGCCTTCCAGTGTCAACACCAGACGTTTTTTCCCAGCCTGGCGTTCGGAAAGCAATTTGGTCAACCACATATCATCTTGCACGACATTGGCAAGCTCGTCCAATATTTTGATCCAAATCGGCTGTTCCTGTGTCAAGCGGCCGATCATCGCCTTGAGCTTGACAATTTTTTCCTCCTGCCGCGCCAAACTGAGCAAGGGCCCGGTTTTATCCGCCAAAGCCGCTTCGGCAGCGTGCAAGTCCGCGATTTTTTTCTCCACGCCCCGCGTTTGTGCCAAAACATTTAATAATACCATAACCAGTACAATCGCCGCCAGCGACCCGGCGATTACCAAATAGGTGTACAGCCGAATGACGCCTTTGGTTTTTCTAATTTTGAGGGGGAGTAGATTGATCTTAAGCATGACTACTCCGCATCCCGCAATGCCAGACCCACGCCAATATTAAACATCTGCGCGTTCTGTGTAATAAACTCCAGATCAAAATCTTTTTCCGGAATAATCACTTCCTTGAAGGGATCATTTCGCTCAACACTGACATCAAATTTTTCAGACAAATATTTATCGAGATTTTTTAGTTTTGCGGCGCCGCCGGAAAGTACAATCCGTGAAATGGATTTTTGGCGGATTGTACTTTCATAATAATCAAAAGAGCGTTGGATCTCAGCCACCAATTTATTCAAAATAGGCGTAATCGCCTCACCGATTCGGGCTGACTTGTCATCGTTCTTGGGAATTTCCATCTGCATGATATCTTCCGATTCAATTAAAACCTCGCCCTCTTCTTTTTTCAAAATTTCGGCTTCATTAAAACTGACATCAAACTCGCGTTGAATTTCCCGGCTAAAACTGTTTCCCGCCACAGCCACGTCGCGGGTCAGATGGGTCACGCCGTCTTCCAGAATATTAATCGTGGTCAACTTGGCGCCGATATTAATCAGACCGATTGTCTCTCCGGTGTTTTCACCGTAATTTACCTCAAAGGCATTTTGCAATGCAAAGGTATCCACATCGATGAGCACCGGATTAAGGCCTGCCAAATGAAGCAGTGTGATATGCATATCAATAATTTCTTCTTTGGCAGCCACCAGCAGAACCTCAATTTTTTCAATACCTTCTTCTTCGATCTCACCTAAAATGGAAAAATCCAGAATGACCTGGTCAATGGCCAGGGGAATATATTGCTCTGCTTCATAACTGATAACATTTTTCAGCTCATCTTCACTCATCTTGGGCAATTTAACATAACGCACAATCACCGAGTCACCCGCAATGGAAGAGATCACATTTTTTGTTGTAATTTTATTTTCCTTGAGCAACGTCTTAATCGTAGCCGCCAGCATTTCATCGCGCACGACCGGATCCGCTTCTTCCTGAATTTCAGTGGGGATTTCCTTGATGACAAGATGGGTCAAACGAAGCTGTTCACCCCGTTTTTGGAGCTGAACAGCTTTGATGGTATGACTGCCAATATCCAGACCTAATAGTTTACGATTTTTGAGGAAGTCGAGCACCCACGCCTCCTTTTATCTCTCAACCAAGACAGGCCCGTCTGATTTATCAATTCACTGCTGGACCGTATAAAACAGTGACTACAAAAAAAATATGTGCAATGAAATATTCCAGCACTTTTTTAAGTTTTTTGTTAATATACCAATCTCTTCCTCACAGGCCTTAGGCCGGATCTGGAAAATACTTCTTTTTTCAGGATTATAAAGAGCAATGCCGGAAAAAGCAAGAAAAAAAAGAGCAATTCAGGACAAACAAAATTCTTAACCAACAACAACCGAAGATAATACCCTTCAGGTCTTATTTGCGAATAAAGTCTGCTTGAAATACAGGATCGTGTGTATCACTTATTATTAATAGCCATAGGTTGTATAAGAAACACCATTTGTATCCGTGTAGGAACTGTTAATCCAGATACGCCCGGTATTGGACTGGTTAGGGCCGTCATAGCGCCAGCCAATACCTTGAACAGCGGGTTTGCTTAAACCCGGCGCTTCATTGAAAGCCTTGTAGATCACTTGATTTCCGGCCGGACTTTTAGCAGTATCATCCGGATAGGTCACCAAAACTTTGGGCATCACCGGAAGATAATCACCAAATCCATAACCAGGTGTTTTATCCATCACATCCAGGGTTGTCGGCCAAATCCCTTCATGATCACCATAGTAAATTGAGATCGCAGCCTTGATCGCGCTGATATTCGCTTTGGTCGTACTCTCCCGCGCTTTCTCCCGCAAGTCCTGAAAATAGGGATATGCCAATGCCGCGACAATGCCAAGTATCGCAATGAAAATCGCAATTTCAATATACGTAAACCCTTTTTCCTGAGATGCCAATTGTCGCATAATACAAATCCCCTCTATATAAATACGATCACCTACATGGTGCCTTTAACCAGTTGTTGTAAGTCACGCGGATCAGTGGTTCTGGAAAATATTTCATTATACGTTACCAGTTGCTTCTGATACAAATCAAACAATGCCTGATTCATGGTTTGCATGCCATACTCACTTCCAGTCTGCATGACTGCAGAAATTTGCTGCTCTTTTTCCTCACGAATTAAATTACGCACCGCCGAAGTGGGAATCAAAATCTCGCAGGCCATGGCGCGCCCCGAAGAATAACCACGCGGCAAAAGCTGCTGCGCCATGATGGCCTGCAGCACCGTGGAAAGCTGCACACGCACGCGAAACTGCTCATGCGGATCAAACGTACTGACAATCCGATAAATTGCCTGCACAGAGTCGGTAGATTCCATAGCTGCAATAACCAAATGCCCGGTCTCAGCCAGGGTCAGCGCCGCCGCAATGGTTTGCGGTGTTTTAAACTCACTAAGCAGCACAACATCCGGATCCGAACAAAGTGCGTTTTTCAAAGCACTCCCGAAATTTTCCGAATCGGTGCCAATCTCCCGCTGGTTGACAATTGACTTCTCATGATTAAAAATATACTCAATCGGTTCTTCAATGGTGAGAACATGGACCGCTTTATTCTGATTAATCCAATTGATCATGGCGGCCAAGGTCGTTGATTTTCCCGAACCGGTCGGGCCGGTAACCAACACCAGTCCTTTGGGAAGCTGAACAATGTCCGTCACAATCGGCGGCAACCCTAATTCTTCAAAATTGGTGATCTCATCAGGAATACGCCGCAGGTTGGCTGCAATGTTTCCCTGCTGCTTAAAAACATTCATGCGAACACGTCCGATATTTCCGATCCCAAATGAAATGGTAATCTCGTTTTCCCGGCCTAATTTTTCCCGTTGTTCGTCGGTCAGCACCTGATAAATTAAAGTCGCACACAATTCAGGTTTAAGCCGCTCCAGCTCGCTGCTTACAATTTCCCCATCAATGCGTAAGGTTGGCGCCGCATTGGAAGTAATATGTAAATCAGACGCTTTTTTTTCAAACAACAGGCGAATAAGCATCTCAATGGTGATCATATTAAAACGCCTCCCTTACCGGAATAGTCTTTTATTATATCATCTTTTGTTTTTTTCAAATCAACATAATTTCAAATCAAAATCCACGCTTCAAAAAAGCAAAAATGATTTACCCTCCTTCTCTCTTCATTTCTTCACTATTGCCTTTCTCCGTGGACTCCGTGTTCCCCGTGGTGAAAAATTTTTATTTTTTTATCCCGGCTGCCAGAAGCAATGCCGCTTCCATCTTTGCGACCGGTGGTTTTTTTCCGGTCCACAAGCGGAATGATTCCGCACCCTGCAAAAGCAGCATTTTCCAACCCGGAACCACACGATTTTGTTTGCGCGCAGCCCCGGTAAAAAAAGACGTAGGCCGCCTGCCATAGACCAAATCCATCACACATTTTCTTTTCGGCATCCAATCCTGCGGGATTGGCAAGGGATCGCCTGCTTTGAGCCCCAAGGGTGTGGCATTAACCAAAAGATCAGTTTGTTGCAAACACTGTTTCAGCGCCTCCGTCCCCGGACGCATCCCCGCAACGTGACTGCACCCCAACGCCTTAACCTCCCGGACTAATTTCCGCAAACGCTTTTCGTCAATATCCACAATCGTTATTTTCCGGACATTGGCTTGTGCCAGCGAAATTGCGACGGCCCGGCCGGCACCACCGCCGCCAAGTAGGACCGCTTGTTTCTGATGCAACGTCTGGACCCCTTTTAAGCTGGCAAGAAAACCAAACCCATCCGTATTATGGCCGACCATTTTCCCGGATTGAAAAACAATGGTGTTGACCGCTTGAATTGCCTTGGCACTGGGAGCAAGTTGATCCAAAAAAGACATAACTTTTTCTTTATAAGGAATCGTAACATTAACCCCGACCGCACCTAGTTGCTGCAAACTCATCAACAGCATTTTCAACCCCTGAGGTGGAACACCCAATGGGACATAGGTTACTGCCAAGTTGTAATACATAAAAGCAATATTCTGCATCACCGGCGACAAGGTATGCGTGATAGGCCAGCCAATCACGCCGGCCAATTTTGTTTCCCCTGTAATAAATGCATGTTTCGGGGCCATAAAAAAACGCCTCCTTATTTCAGGAAATGTCCCCCCAAAAAAATTGTGCCAAAGTAACCGCCGCCACACCGGCTGTTTCAGAGCGCAAAATCCTGGGACCGAGCTTGACCGTGCGAACACCTTTTTTCCGGGCGGCAACTACTTCCTCTTGGGTAAAACCGCCTTCCGGTCCCACCCAAAGCGAAAGCGCGTCCGGACGTTTGAGACCGGCCAATTGTGCCTGCCATCCCTGCTCCGGCGACTCCGATGCTTGAAACAAAATACTCAGATGTTCCTTAGAAACTGTTTCTAAACTCTTCGTAAAACAAATAGGCTGCGCGACCTTCGGTACCACCGTACGGCCTGACTGACGAACTGCCTGCCGCGCGATTTCCTGCCAGCGGTCGAAACGGTGTTCCCGTCCATCCACCAGTTTCATCTGTGAAAAACCGGAAATAACCGGAACAATCCCAGCAACACCCAGCTCTGTGGTTTTCTGAATAATCCAGTCTAATTTACTCCCCTTGGCAAACCCCTGAAACAATGTCACTGCAAGCGGAGACTCGGGCTGGTGTTGGGATACCTCACCCAGTATGAGTTCAACGCTATTTTTTAAAAAGTGAATAATTCGGGCATGGTATTCTTTGCCCCGGCCGTCCGAAATCAATACCGGATCATTGGGCTTAAGCCGAAGAATGCGGCAATGGTGGGCATCACCGCCGGACAACAGCAGTGGCCGGGTCTGAAAATCTTCCGGTGTCAGGATAAATCGCGGCAGTCCCATCAGAATCGACGACTACCAGTGCGGATCAAAACAGCTGCCCGTTTTGGTTATTTTCCGCTGCCGCGTACCGTCCAAATTCATAACCCATACATCTGAGGAGACTTCCTGATCTCCGGACCCCACATTACCTTCGCTGACCTTTTCCATAATACAGGCCATCTTTTTACCGCTGGGCGAGAAAGCCGGGCCGGAAAGTTCTGCGGCAAAATCTTGGGGGGTCAATGGATACGCTTCGAAATCAAGGCTGAAACGTTTGGACATAACCATAATAATTTTATCCAGTTCAAAGGCAACCAAATGGCTGTCATAGGCCCAGACAACCGTCCCCAAATGATATGGCACTTGATTAAAAGGCTTCATCAAGTCCGTTTCCAGCTTGCCATCCTTACGGATATTTCCGATATGGCTGACATTGTCATGCTTACTCGGACCGGAACCTGCCAAATACTGCATATCAGGAGAAAGTGAGTGAACTTCGGTCATAAAACTGTTTTTAGGCAGGCGGATGGTTTCCCTCTGCAAACCGGTCTGGACATCATAACCATATAAAATTGTGGGAAAGTCCTTTTCCTGTACATACAACACGCTGCTGTCCGGTTTCCAGCTTAGCCGCATGTCCCGGGCCTTGATTTTTTTATCTTTGGCAACGCTCTTTATCTCCGTACCATCGGCATTCATGGCAATCAACGCAATTTTATCCCCAATGGGTGAATCACTGTCATACTGAAAAAAAGCAATTTTAGTGTGTTCCAAATTCCAGACCGGACGGCACTTATACTCCAGTGTATCGGTCAACTGCTTCATGTCCTCGCCCGCAGGCGTAATCGTGTGTATCTGGGTATAATCGTCCACGACGCTGACGAATACGATTAGAGCCGTATCATCAATTCCTTCCAAATACTTACTCATACCGCTCTGTTTCATACTAAGTTCACGTTTTTTCTCGCGAACTTTGGAAAGACGTTTTTTAAAAGAACCCGTTTGCTGGACACAACTGACCGCAAAACCGGCAACAAGAATCATCACCAGAATATTTCGCCAACGCTTTCGCACCATGAAACGTTCCATACGCATGCCTCCTGTAACATCACATGTTCTAGATAGACAATTTAAAATTTTAACCTGGAATAAAAAATCTGTCCAGTGCCGAAGACATGAATTGGCAACCGGCAGACGCCAAACCTTAAAGTTTGCGGACGTGTTCCTTAAACCGCCGAACATCAGGATACGCTTCAGGTCCGGTAATCTTAACAAATTCTTTAAGCAGCATCGCCTGTTTGTTGTTTAACTTAGCCGGAGTCTCGACCACCACGGTCACCATCTGATCGCCGGTGCCCAGCCCGCGCAGGTTGGAAAATCCCTTGCCGCGCATGCGAAAAGTCTTGCCGGTCTGTGTCCCTGCCGGCACCTTCATGGAAACCATTCCCTGCAGCGTGGGAACCTCGATTTCCCCTCCCAATGCCGCAATGGTAAACGGAACCGGAATCTCGCACCGTACGTTCTCGTCCTCACGTATAAAAAGTTCGTGATTTCTGACTTGGATCACAACGTAGAGATCCCCTCGCGGACCGCCATTCATACCGGCCTCGCCTTCACCCGATATCTTCAAACGGCTCCCGGTATCCACCCCGGTAGGAATTTTGACTGAAATTTTCCGAATCGTTCGCCGCCGACCTTCACCGCGACACGTTGTGCAGGGCTGTTCTGCAATCCGGCCTGTACCTTCACACGTAGGACAGGTACGCATGACAGAGAAAAATCCCTGTGCCATACGAACTTGTCCGGCACCCTGACAGGTGTGACAGATTTTCCTGTGTGTTCCCGGTTTGGTCCCCTGACCGTTGCAGGTGTCGCAAGTCTCCATACGCGGAATCTCCAAGTTGACTTCCTTGCCTTTGGCACTGTCCATAAAATTGATTGTCAAATCATAACGCAGATCAGACCCGCGTCGCGCCCGCGACTGGGTACTCCGGCCTGTCCGGCCGCCCGCACCACCAAAGAAACCCTCGAAAATCTCCGAAAACATGTCCCCCATATCGCCAAAATCCGAGAAACCGCCGCCTGAAAATCCACCGCCACCGGCTTGCGCATTGACCCCGGCATGTCCAAATTGATCATAGGTCGCTTTTTTCTTGGAATCCTTGAGAACCTCATAGGCTTCATTAATTTCCTTAAACTTGTCTTCCGCGCCCTTATTCCCCGGATTGGCATCCGGGTGATATTTTTTAGCCATATTGCGATAGGCCCGTTTGATGGAATCATCATTGGAACCGCGCTCAACACCCAGCACCTCATAATAATCACGTTTAGTCGCCATAATTCACCTCAAATAAAACGCTTCTGTTTTCCCCTGCCGCTTGGCTGAAAAAAACATCATTAATATTAAAAAGACCGCAGCATTGTCCTTTGAAGGTCATCGGATCTTCTGCCGCGGCCTTGAAACATCATCCTCATGCGTACCGGATCATCAAAAACTATTTCTTGCTTTCCTGACCATCCTCAGCCTGGTATTCCGCCTCGACAACATCCTCTTCTTTTTTATCCTCCGCCGTGCCGGAAGCCGCCTCCTGTTGGGCAGCGCCGCCTTCCTTGTCGGCCGAAGCCTTGGCGTAAACAGCTTCCCCTACTTTTTGTGCCATTTTTTCAACTTTATCGCAGGCAGCTTCGATCTCATCGGCATCTTGTTTTTCTAAAGACTTTTTCAAATCCTCAATCGACTTCTTCACCTGATCTTTGACTGCACCCTCAATTTTATCTCCGTGCTCATCCAGAATTTTTTCCGTATTGTAGACCAGCGAATCACCACGGTTTTTTGCTTCCACTGCATGCCGCTTTTTCTTGTCATCCCCGGCATTGGATTCAGACTCCTTAACCATACGATCAATTTCAGTATCATCCAGACCTGAGCTGGCCGTGATGGTAATTTTCTGTTCCCGGCCGGTTCCCAAATCCTTGGCCGAAACATGCACAATACCATTGGCATCAATGTCAAATGTCACCTCAATCTGAGGAACACCCCGCGGTGCCGACGGAATCCCGGTTAAATCAAATCTGCCCAGAGTACGGTTGTCATCCGCCATCTCTCTTTCACCCTGCAAGACGCGAATGGAAACCGTGGACTGGTTATCTGCGGCTGTGGAAAAAATCTGGCTTTTCTTGCTGGGAATAGTCGTGTTGCGCTCAATCAACTTGGTGGAAACCCCGCCCAGCGTCTCAATCCCCAAAGAGAGGGGCGTCACATCCAGCAAAAGGACATCCTTCACATCCCCTTTGAGCACTCCGGCTTGAATCGCAGCACCCAAGGCAACCACTTCGTCGGGATTGACGCCCTTATTCGGTTCACGACCAAAAAATTCTTTAACCTTTTGCTGTACCATAGGCATGCGTGTCTGGCCGCCCACCAGGATCACTTCATGAATATCACTTGCGGAATATCCGGCATCTTTCAACGCCTTTTGCATCGGTTCCATGGTCCGATCCACCAGATGGCCGGCCAATTGCTCAAACCGCGCCCGGCTTAAAGACATTACCAAATGTTTGGGCCCCGAGGCATCCGCAGTGATAAACGGCAGATTGATCTCGGTCTGGGTTGTAGAGGAAAGTTCGCACTTGGCCTTTTCCGCGCCCTCTTTGAGCCGCTGCAACGCCATTTTATCCTGACGCAGATCAATGGCATTTTCCTTTTTAAATTCATCCGCCAGCCAATCAATAATCATCTGGTCAAAATCATCGCCGCCTAAATGGGTATCACCGTTGGTTGACTTTACTTCAAAAACACCGTCGCCCAATTCAAGAACAGAAATATCATATGTTCCGCCGCCCAGATCATAGACCACAATTTTCTGATTTTTCTTTTTATCCATACCATATGCCAACGCGGCCGCAGTGGGTTCATTGATAATACGCAGCACATTCAACCCGGAAATTTTTCCGGCATCCTTGGTCGCCTGACGCTGGCTGTCATTAAAATAAGCCGGCACAGTGATGACCGCGTCCGTAACTTCTTCGCCCAGGTAGGCTTCTGCATCTGTTTTTAATTTCTGCAAAAGCATGGCGGAAATTTCCGGCGGCGCATACGCCTTGCCCTGCGCCTCAACACGGACATCGCCGTTGGATGCCGCCATGGTTTTGTACGGCACCATTTTTTCTTCGTCACTCGCTTCGTCAAACCGGCGACCCATAAATCGCTTAATGGAAAAAATGGTGTTCTCCGGATTGGTAACTGCCTGACGCTTGGCAACCTGACCGACCAGGCGTTCATTACTTTTTGCAAACCCCACAATTGAGGGCGTCGTCCGCGTCCCCTCTGCATTGGGAATAACCACCGCTTCGCCGCTTTGCATGGCTGCCATACATGAATTGGTTGTCCCCAGATCAATTCCGATTACTTTTCCCATTATTTTACTTCCTTTCCGTATTCATTTATTTCCGCAAATCAACATTAATGCTTGGCGACCTTGACCATGGCAGGTCTGACGACTTTGCCGTTTAAGGTATAGCCTTTTTGTAAAATGGCAATCACCGTATCATCCGCCACACTTTTGTCGTCCACTCGCTGCAATGCCTGATGGATCGCCGGATCAAAAACACATGGTGTTTTCTCAATTCGCGTAACACCCGATTTTTCCAATGATTTTATAAACTGACGATAAATCAGTTGCACACCCTCAATCACTTTTTTAACATCTGTCGACTTCTGCGTGTGTTCCAAGGTACGTTCCAGGTTATCCACCACCGGGAGAATTTCCATGAGTAAATCTTCGCCGGCATAGCGGAGCAAATCAGTGCGATCCCGGTTCATTCTTTTTTTATAGTTTTCCAATTCAGCCAAGGCTCTCAAGTAGCGATCATAATTTAAATTTGCCTTCTCTTCCTGTTCTTTAATGGCTTTTTTCAGCGCACTGATCTCATCATGGGTCACCGCACCATCGGAAACGCCATCATCCTCATCAAAGGCTTTGGTCGGGTCCGAAGAACCGGGAAAAGCATTTCCCAGAGTATTGATGGTGCCCTCCTGGACCGAATCACTTGTTGATTCCCGCTTTTTCGAAGATTTTTTTTCTTCTGAATTTTCATACCACATAGTATCACCGCCTTTATCGTGCTAACGCTTCATTGGCGGGCAGACTGCCCGGCTTGCCCGGCGGATGCCGGTAAACCTGTAAATTTTCATTACACGATTACGCCATCTTAGCCAACACTTATTTGATGTTTATTATTTCCGCCAATACATCCGCTGTATTTTTTATCAGCGGAATAATTTTTCCATACGCCATACGTATCGGGCCAATCACACCGATACGAACTGTTTTGCTTTTGCGCGACAAAATTTCCTCGGAAACCAGGGACAACACCGGCATGGCCTCTGCCATGGCACGTTCATTAATCACCACACGCACACCTTGCCGTTCAATCCCGGGCGCTTCTAAAGAACGTACGAACTGTTCCCTCTGATCCAGCAATGTCAGCAGTTGTCGTGTCGCCGGCAAATTGTTGAATTCCGGCTGTTCCATTAAATTTGATGCCCCTTCAATGCGCACGGCACGGTCCAAACCGCTTAAATGCATTCCGGTCCAGCGCAGAGCACGTCTTAACAACTTGAGGGTGTTGCGCTCCAACCCCGGCCAGGCCACCTTGGCCAGCCGTTCCAACTCATCCGCCGTCCGTCCTCTTGCCCTGCGGTTGACGAGATCCGCCACCTGTTTAATTAACAGCGTTCCCAGTGTCTCCTCCGTAGAAAACACTTTATGAAATTCATCGCCCGCCATGGTATGAACGATCACCAAAAGACGATGCCGGCTCAATGACACCAACTGTAAATGGGCCAACCGTTCCTCGATTGTGCTCGACATCCAAGTCACGGCCAGCAATTGGGAAGAAACCGCCAACACCTTGGCCGTTAAACCGATCAGCTTGTCCTCTTCCTGCACATGTTTAAGCAATTCATAATAAGGCCGCCGGCGATCCATGCCATCCCCCCCCGACGGGGGCAATAAGGCTTCCACAAAAAAACGGTATGCCTTCACCGTAGGAATTTTTCCGGCTGAAGTATACGGGTGAATTAAATACCCCTTCTCCTCTAATGTTGCGAGAATACTCCGGACAGTGGCCGACCTGTAGGGGAACCCATAGTGCCGGCATAGTTGCTGCGAGCTCACCGGTTCGGCTGATGCAATGTACTGCTCAATCACGGCAACCATGACAGTTTGTTCTCTGGATAAGACTAATTCCATTCCATCAATCCTTCAATCACTGCCGGCAAAGATACCGCCCAGTCATAGACCGGACGTGCATAACCACCCGCAGGGATCACCCATTCTTAGACTGGTAAACTTCATAACTGATATCAGAAAAAATATTGTCCTTATATTCAATATCGGACATCCAATCGAGATCTAAACGATTATGTTTAATATCAAAATAAAGCCGCGTAAACCTGCCCAAATGATCTTTGGTTCTTTTAATCGCATATTCCACCATCGTGCCGGTCTTCATAATAAAGGCCCAATCCGAACTTTGCGCCAACAATAATTCACGTGCCGCCTGATTCAGTGCCCGGCGTTCAAGATAACTGGGTTCCTGATAGGTATCGGCCAGCTCGATCATCCGTTCCGCCGCCTTGTGCAAATGCTTGTAAACCCAGTCATTGGACCCATCCAGCCATTGTTCATGATACCCTTTATATCCCCAGGATGACATGTTGGGTGACACAACCTGCAAGCTCGGATTTTCCTTCAGATATTCCGGCGCGGTAACCACGCTTAATTCATCCTGATCAAAATGAATTTTCCTAAAAAGATTTTCCAAAAATTGCGGACCTTCATACCACCAATGGCCGTATAGCTCCGCGTCATAGGGTGAAACGATCAAGGGGTTTTTATGAATCAACCCCTTGAGATACGTTGCCTGCTTTTGACGGTTGAACATAAAATTCCCCGCATGGTCAGCCGTCATCGCGCGGGCCAGGTCCTGATTATACGGTTCCTTGTGATCCTGCTCACCGGTTATTTTGTAATATTTTATCCCGGTCGGTATCCTAAATCCATCTCCATGAATATACGGACGAATATAGTCATACTCTAAATCAAAACCAATATCGCGATAAAACTCCCGGTAATTGCAATCCCCGGGATATCCTTCCTTAGAGCTCCAGACCTGCTTGGAAGATTCAACATCCCGGCCGAACGCCGCAATACCACTACGTGTATAAACCGGCGCATAAATACCGTATTTAGGACGGGGCGTTCCATGAAAAACCCCGTGTGTATCCATATAAAAAAAACGAATTCCACAATCCCGTAAAATTTCATCCATCCCTGGTTCAAAACCGCATTCCGGCAACCAGATACCACGGGGTTTGACCCCCAAATACTTTTCATGTGTCTGGACCGCCACAGCAATCTGGGCACGCTGGGCTGTTTTATTGACCATCAAGGGAAGATAACCATGGGTGGCGCCGCATGTAATAATTTCAAGATATCCCAAATCCTGAAATTTCCGAAATGCTTCAATCAAATTCCGATGATACTTTTCCTCAAACAGCCAACGGGAATGCCGAAAACGCTCCAAATACATCTGGGCTGTATTGTTGAATTCAGACTGCCAGCGGGTCCGCTCCACCTCTTTTTCCGCCAGCTCAATCAACAGATTGATGTGTTTGATATAGCGTTCCTGCAAAAGCGGATCAGCAAACATGGTCAATAACGGCGGTGTCAATGACAGAGTCAACCGAAAATGAACACCATCCGCCGACAAAGATTCACACATATCAATCAGTGGAATGTATGTCTCTGTAATCGCTTCGTAAAACCAGTCTTCTTCAAGAAAGTCTTCATGCTCAGGATGCCGCACATAAGGCAAATGGGCATGCAGTACCATCATTAAATATCCAATTTCCGCCATGGTTGCTCCCGCGAATTATTCGGTATGTTTTCCAATAACAGGCGTGATTTTACGTTGTTGTGTGCCTTCACTGCTTTCGGCTTCAACGATAATCCGTTGTTTGCCGTCAGGCAAGGCATAGCGTACGGAAAAGGTCCCGTCCTGATTCAGTTTAACGGGCTGGCCTTGAATGGTAACATTCGCATCCGCTTCAGTCGCGCCATAGACGATGACCTCTGTGTTGACGACCAACCAAAAATCCCCTGTTTTCACGGGTTGCGGTCTCCCGCCCTCAGATCCCATGCTTGCCAAACCGCCGGAAGTTACATCAGCCCGGACTCTTTTAAGCATATACTTGGTAATACCTTCCGATGTTTGACCCGGTGCTGAAGCACCCGCTGATTTATACAGCCGGTCAAAAGTCTCATCAACCACCATCCATTCTTCATCCACGACCGGCGAAACCGAATCGCGGGGTGTGGTGACAACATTGGAGCGGGCCAGTGTCACAAAGTGCCCATCTGAATAAAGCAATCCCAGATCAACACAATAAGCACGGTCCGCATCCCAAACATTGATATACCAATTGGTGGCTTCTTCGGTCACTTCAATATCCTGCGTCCGGTGGGCATTGGAACCATCAAATTCGATATCAGTAACATCATAGATCCGCAAAACAATCTTGGCTGAAGCATTCTGAATTTCCCGGATTACTTCAGTCTGGCGGTCCATGGACAAATCCCAGTAAACAAAACACCAATAGGGATCGCGGATCATCAGAACAATGCGATTATCCTCATAGGAATCCTGCCAAAAATCGTTTTCATTTCCGCCGCTATCCTGAAAAACCGGCATCGCCGATGATGACATTGCCTGGTCTTTTTTTTCAGCGACTTCTTTAGAAACAGGTTTTCCGGCCTTGGCTGAAATCCTGGAAACCGTTTTCTGTTTTTTCACGACAGCTTTTTTTACAGATTTCTTCGCCACCGCCTTTTTCGCCGGTGATTTCACCTGTTTGCCTGTTTTTGCGGTTTTTTTAGCAACTGTTTTTTTTACAGGTCGTTTAGTAACAGCTGCTTTTTTAACCACTTTTTTAGCCGGCTTTTTCTTTTCCATAGCCCAGCCTCCCAACCACGTTGCAGCATTTAAATAAGGCAGTTATACCCAAATGTATTAACGGCCAAAACAGCAAAAAAACTTTAATTTTCCCGCATTACTATCCCGCAGTTTGTTTCTCAAACAAACCGTCCCCAGCTTACTTGTCCTGATGGTTTTTATCAGGAAAATCCTGATAATTCACAGTTAACATATTAAAAATTTTATTTTTATTGAACAATCTCTTTAAGTTCTTTGCCAGGACGAAATTTGGGCGCTTTTTTCGCAGGCACATTGACAGACTCGCCTGTTTTAGGATTACGCGCAATTCTGGCTTTTTTCTCTTTGACAACAAACGTTCCCAATCCTGCTACAGAAACTTTCTGCCCGGCTTTAAGCGCATTTTGGATGGTAGAAATAAGTTTTTCCAACATTTTTTCAATTTCGCGCTTGGGCAGACCCAAACCTTCGGCCACTTTATCAATCAATTCAACTTTTGTCATTCAGGACCTCCTCGTAGAGAAATTGGTGCATTTTTGAGTAAACTACCATAAGAAACAATGATGCGTCAAGCGTATTTTCTAAAATTTTGCTTATAAAATAGCGCGATTCTTCTATTAATCCCCTCAAAAAAGCATAGCGATTAAAGAAGCTCTCTAAAAACAATATCTGAAAGCAGCATGCCCTTTTTTGTCAGCCTTATTGAGGCTGAATCAAAGGTTACCAAGCCTTGCATTTCAAATTTTTTTAAAATCGGAATAAAGTCTTTTTCCCAAAACGGAGACTTTCCTTGATAGTCTTTCTTTTTCAATCCTTCTGTCAGACGCAGTCTTAATAAAATGCTTTCAGCGACACGTCCCTTATCGTCAAGCGCTTCCTGGCCAACGCGGGCCTCACCTTTGGAATGCGTCATTTGATTATACGCTTGCAAAGAGAGTGTATTCCAGGAACGGATCCCCTCGATAAAAGAATGGGCTGAAGTACCCAGCCCGATATAAGGATTATCGTTCCAATAACCAAGATTATGCCTGCATTGCTTCCCTTTTTTCGAAAAACTACACAATTCATACTGAAAATAACCTTTTTCTTCTAAAAAATTCCGTGACCAGGCAAGCATATCCGCCGCAACATCATCGTCGGGCATGGGAAGTTCGCCTGTAGAAATTTTTTCATACAAAGGAGTTTTTTCTTCCACGCTAAGTACATATAAAGAAAAGTGTTCCGGCTGCCACGCTGTGATTGTTTCCATATCATTTTGAAAATCAGCCAGACTCTGGTCCGGCAATCCATAGATAATATCGCATGAAATATTTTCAAAACCAACGTGCCGGATCATTTGAAATGCCTCATACGCTTGGCTGCTGGAATGATATCTTCCCAAAAGGTTTAATTGTCTGTCTTGTGTACTTTGAACGCCGAGTGAAATCCGGTTGATCCCTGCAGATTTATACTGCCGGAGCTTCTCTTCGTCAACGGTTGCCGGATTGACTTCCAGGGTGATCTCGGTATTGCCGGGAATTTGCATGACATCCGTAATTTTTTTCAAACTATGCGTGATTTTTTCCACCGGAACCAGCGAGGGTGTCCCCCCGCCAAAAAAAATCGAGGCGCATGTTCCTTGCACCCGGAATGCAATTTCTTTTTCCAGTGCCGCAAAATAGTCGTTTATTTCTTCTGCATCGGTTGCCGGGCCGGAAGAAAAATCGCAATAAGGACACTTCGCCCGACAAAAAGGAACATGGATATAAATGCTTTTCATAACATGACTCCGAACAGCTGCTAGCGGATGATTCGCCAGCGCGTAAACGGCCAATAAATAACCAGTGCTTTGCCTTTAATGAGCTTTTTCGGTAAAAATCCCCAAAAACGTGAATCTGCGGAATAATCACGGTTATCCCCCATCATAAAGTAAGCCTCCGCCGGCACCGTGACCGGTCCGAAATTATCCCGCGGACTTACTTCCGGCGGAAAAACGCGCATATCCCGAAAAGCAACATACCCTTCAGATTGCGGGTCACCGTTTACATAGAGTATTTTATTTTTCACCTCAATAATATCACCGGATTTTCCCACACAACGCTTGATAAAATCACGCCGCGGATTTTCCGGGTATTTAAAAACAATAATATCGCCGCGCTTGGGGTCGCGAATTTTGAGAATCGTTTTATCGGTAAATGGAATTTGTGTTCCGTAAATGAATTTATTCACCAGCAGATGATCGCCGATTAAAAGCGTACTCTCCATTGACCCGGAAGGAATTTTGAATGCCTGGATAAAAAGTGTGCGAATCACCAGCGCCAAAATAATGGCAATAAATCCCGAATCAACATATTCCATAAGGATACTTTTAGGATTTATTTTAAAAACATACCGCAACAAAATTTGCGCCAGGCTCAGACCCACGAGCAATCCATAAAAAATCAACTCTGCCGCTTCCGCAGTTTTAATCCACTCCCACATACACTTGCCGCCTTTCCAATCATTTTATCGTGCTAATGTTTCATCAATATTTGATGCTACCGCTATTCCCGGCAAGCATTCATTTTGTTCCTCCGAAAACGAAAACCCGTAAGATTGACCCTTGCTGCTACCAAATGTTTATATGTGCTTAATCTTTATATCGTATCTCGCATGAACAAAATGAATGCTTGCCGGAAATAGCTTACAAAAAATCACGGTTGCCCGAATATCCCCCGGCACAATTGTATTTTAAATACTTTCCTCGGCAACACACTGAAACACTGTCATTCACACCGGCTTGCCATCATTCATCCAGCTTCAACACCGCCAGGAATGCCGCCTGAGGAATTTCAACATTGCCGACATGTTTCATCCGCCGTTTGCCTTCTTTTTGCTTTTCCAGTAATTTGCGTTTCCGTGTAATATCACCGCCATAACATCTGGCAGTCACATCTTTGCGTACCGCCCGGATCGATTCGCGGGCAATGACTTTGGCGCCAATCGCCGCTTGAATCGGTACCTCAAATTGCTGGCGCGGAATTATTTTGCGTAGTTTCTCTGTCAGACTGCGGCCGCGCGCTTCAGCAAAATCGCGGTGACACATAAAAGAAAGTGCATCCACCGGCTCTTTGTTGACCAGGATATCCACTTTGACCATTTTTTCCTTGCGATATCCCGAGGGCTCATAATCCATACTGGCATAGCCCCGGGTACGCGACTTAAGCTGATCAAAAAAATCCGAAATCACCTCAATCAAAGGTAACTGATACGTAATCTTGACCCGGGTAGCATCAATATACTCCGTATTCTGGTACGTCCCGCGTTTTTCCTGAGAAAGCTGCATCACAGCACCCACAAATTCGGAAGGCACCAAAATAGTGACAAACATATAAGGTTCTTCAATGGACTCGATCTTTCCCGGTGCCGGCAATTTGGCCGGATTGTCTACGCGGACTACTGTGCCGTCTGTTTGATTGACCCGAAAAACCACCGAGGGCGCCGTCGCAATCAGATCAAGATCAAATTCCCGCTCGAGGCGTTCCTGAATAATCTCCATATGCAAAAGACCCAGAAACCCACAACGGAATCCAAATCCCAGTGCTGCCGAATTTTCCGGTTCAAAAAACAAAGAGGCGTCATTGAGTTTGAGCTTGTTCAATGCTGTGCGCAAATTTTCAAACTCTCCCGCCTCGATGGGAAATAATCCGCAAAACACCATGGGTTTGACTTCAAGAAACCCGGACAACGGTTCGGTTGTTGGTTTGACGTCATCTGTGACAGTATCCCCTACATTAACATCGGAAATTGTTTTAATCCCGGCAATCATGTATCCAACTTCACCGGCTGAAAGCACATCCACCGGCACTGACGCGGGGGTAAACACACCCACCTCATCAATTTCATAAGCGGTCTGCGTCGAAAGCATGCGTACAGTCATGCCTTTTTTAATTCTACCATCCATCACACGAATATAGACAATCACGCCGCGATAGGTATCAAAGTGAGAATCAAATACCAGCGCTTTTAAAATTGCATTCTCATCACCGCCGGGTGCCGGGACTTTATTCACAATCGCCTGCAAAATCTCCTGTGTCCCAACACCGGTCTTAGCTGATGCCGCAATAGCTTCTTCCCCCGGGATTTGCAATACATCCTCTATCTGCTGCTTAATTTCTTCCGGCCGGGCCGCCGGCAGATCAATTTTATTCAGCACCGGGATCAATATCAAATCTTGTAAAACCGCCAGCTCAGCATTAGAAAGTGTCTGGGCCTCAATGCCTTGGGCGGCATCGACCACCAGCAAGGCACCTTCACATGCTGACAAAGAACGGCTCACTTCATAATTAAAATCCACATGGCCGGGTGTATCAATCAGATTGAACTGATACACCTGCCCATCGGGATGACGGTATTTCAATCGTACCGCTTTGGCTTTGATGGTGATGCCCCGCTCCCGTTCCAGATCCATATCATCCAGAAGCTGCTCACGCATATCGCGCTTGGCAACTGTCTGGGTGAACTCTAAAATACGGTCTGCCAGGGTTGATTTGCCATGATCAATATGGGCAATAATACTGAAATTTCTAATCATCGGATTTGACATAACGACTACTTTGCTGCTCCTTTAACTTTCGGGGTGGGTATTGTACCGGGTTTTTCTTTTTTTACCAGCCTATTTTTCGAGTCTGTTTGCGATACTGCAACTGGTGTATTCCCTTGGGGCAGCGGCGGCCCGAGTGTTTTTGAAACCGGTAAATAAACAAAATCAAACCAGGGATTATGCTGCCCGGATTCCAGACTGGTTACCCGAACCGCCACCATTTGTTTTCCCCCGTTTTTTTCATAAATGCTGTTGGTTTTGCAATACAGTGTCACTGTCCGGGTTTCCCCGGCAGCGAGCGATTCAATTATTTCCGGCTCAGGATTCAAATTCGTTAATCGCGGCATGGGCACCAATTCCACACGAATGGCGGTCACAGTGTTGGTGCTGCTATTGACAATTTCCGCCTGGATCTTCGTCTTGCGGTCCAAAACCATATCTTGCGGTACCTGCAAACGTACGGAAAGCGGCATCCGGCCCGCCGCTGCCTTGAGCTGGGTAAACGATGCCGCCCCAGCCATGATCCACTCGCGATTTCCGTAGGGACCACGGGCGCCAAAAAAAGCCCGGGCCAAATCATGCCAGAAAAACCCAAAGGATTTGCTGACTGACTTGAGTTTCTGCAAAGCTGCCGTCTGCCGGTCCAGATGCTCCCGGGGTCCGGCCGGAGCAAGTGTGCGTTGAAGTAAATTCCAGTCAACCGGTTCTCCCACCACAACACTGGCATCTGCCCGGGACAGATAGTTTTTCCAGGAAGTCAGCATGTGGGGAAAATCAGGCCGGTCAATGGAATAAAACATAGGCGCATTAAAACCAACCCCGGCATCAAGCATCATAAGCAAATCCTGACCATGCTGGTGCCCGGTCTGCCATCCCAGGGAAAAAACCCAGAGCGGTTTGGTGGGTTTGACCTGGGCCACAATATGCTCTATCACCAAGCCGACTTTGTGCGCGCGCCACCAGCGCCATTTCGCCCGTGCTGTTGGATCACGTTTAATCTCGATCAACCGTGCCATCCAAAGACTTTTTTCCGAGTCAGACCAGCGTTCCCATTCTCCGGGCACAGCAATGGACATATCCTCCACAAAATTTCCGGCAAATTCATACCCGCCGAAATCAGTCCGCATATAATCCAATCCCAAATAATCCACATTGGGGTCCGCCTCAAATTTTTCCAGAAGCTCAATTATATGATTAGTCCGTTTCTCACATCCCAGCGAAACATAACGAAGCTGGCGCAAGGCATTTTGCTCGCGATTGTATCCCAGTGTAAACCGGTAGCCGGTTTCCTCCGGTTTGTTCCCGATCACAACAAAAGCGGTAATCCAGGCACCGTACTGCAACCCGGCGTCATGCGCCGCCGCAGCGGCGCGATGCATGAGCCGCACGGTATATTCAGACCAGGGATACTGCTCGGCTTTGCGTCTGCCCCAAATCTGTGTCTGGCCGACACAATGCCAAAAAGCATCGGCACCCATATAGTCAGTCCAGACAATCAAATTGCGCCAGGAGGAGGCATCCTCAGCTTGTAATCCCGGTGTCCTGTTCGGCCCGTACTTGCCGCCCTCATAGGTTACCACGGAAAATCCGGCCGGTAGTTGGTACGGCTTGCGCCCTTTTACCTTAAATGTCCCGACCGCAGTCAGCGTATTGCCATCCGTGAGTAGTTGCTGCAACTTGACAGTATAAGTCCCCAAGCGCGGATTAAACGGAATCGGCCATTTTCCCTGCCAGTGACCGGTGCCGTTATGAACCAGTGCGACTGTCGGCATATTACCGACTGTCACTATTTTTTTCTTGCCCCGCCAGATGCTTGCCTGCAGGGTCCCCGGCAATGTCCCGAGTGCTTGGGCGCTTCGCGTATTGAGACTGGCGGTAATATCCACCAATTCATACCGCCAATAAGCGGATTTTCCCGTATCGATGACGAGTGATTCCGCTGCCACGGTGCCCGGCATCCATAAAAAAAGCATCACTGCAATCATGACAAAAAAACAAATCTTTTTTTTCAACAAATTTTCGCCTTTCTTTTGAAATAAGACCCTTCCAACGGATTTCATTATTTCATGCACCATGGAGTCCACCTGTCAGGAAACACCCAGCGGTAATCTGAAAATTGCATACAGCATCCGGTTTTCGCCCGGATTAGTCTCCCATGACGCGGAGTACAAGTTTGCGCTGCCGTGGTCCGTCAAACTCACAAAAATAAATCCCCTGCCAGGTCCCCAGTACCGGTACACCGTGCGCCACCGGCAATGTCAATGAGCAGCCCACCAGGGATGATTTAACATGCGCATCGGAATTGCCCTCGCCGTGCCGAAATTCACGCCGGTTGGGTGCCAGGGTTTCCAGCTGAAGCAAGAGATCATGCAGCACATCCGGATCTGCATTTTCATTCACCGTAAGTCCGGCCGTGGTATGCAGCACATGTGCCACCAGCATGCCGGCTTGAATTCCGGTCTCGCTTAAATGTTTCTTAACCAGACTGGTGACATCAATCATTTCCACCCGCTGCCGGGTTGCGACATTGATTTCCATCAGTTGACTAACCATCGTTTATCCTTTTTGATCTCATGAACTCTGTAAACTGTTTCCCGGTGTTCGGCTGGTTGTTTGTGGCATGGCTGCAAACAACCAACATCATACCATTTCTAAAAGCCCAACAACAATGATGCCTATTCCACGGTGACACTCTTGGCCAAATTACGCGGCTGGTCCACATCCGCACCCCGCAACACAGCGATGTGATAGGCCAGCAACTGTAAGGGAATGACTGTAATCAAAGGACTAATCGACTCCGCCACCGCCGGAATCTCAATCACCCAATCCACACGCCGCTTAATCTCACGGTTGCTGCGGGTCACGATCGCCAGTACGGAACCGTTGCGGCTTTTCACTTCCTCAATATTATTCATGATCTTTTCCAAAACCGATGATTGATTGGCAATCGCCACGACCGGCATGCGTCCGTCAATCAATGCAATCGGACCATGTTTCATCTCACCGGCCGGGTAACCTTCCGCATGAATATAAGATATCTCCTTGAGCTTCAAAGCGCCTTCCAAAGCAATCGGATAGTTGATCCCGCGTCCGAGATATAAAAAATCTTTGCGCTTGTAGAGCTCTTCGGCGATTTTCTCAATAATGTTTTCCTGTTTCAGGATCGCCTCAATCAGACGCGGGACTTGACGCAGATGGTCCATATGCAGCGTTGCCGCAGCGGCTGTCATCATCTTTTGATGCTGTCCCAGGTACAGTGCCAGCAAATGCAGTGCTGTTAGTTGTGCCACAAATGCCTTGGTCGAAGCCACACCGATTTCCGGCCCGGCATGAGTGTACAATGTTTCGTGTGCATCCCGGGTCATGGTCGATCCCACCACATTGCAAATGCACAGGGTGTGTGCCTTGCGGCGCCGGGCTTCATGCAATGCCGCCAGGGTATCTGCGGTTTCACCGGACTGGCTGATTAAAACCACCAGACTATGCGCATCCACCAAAGGTGTCCGGTAGCGAAACTCCGAGGCAAAATCCACCTCAGTCGGAATTTTTGCCATACTCTCAATCAGAAACTTGCCCACTTGACCGGCATGCCAGGATGTTCCGCAGGCAATAATAAAAACTTTTTTCATTTGTTTTAGAAACGCCAACGGAATTTCCGCATCACCCAGGACAATTTTCCCACCCAGCCCTTCCACCCGTCCCCGAATCGTGTCTTCCACCACTTGGGGTTGCTCATAAATTTCCTTGAGCATGAAATGTTTATACCCGCCTTTTTCCGCCTGGATGGCATTCCAGGTAATATGGGTTGGCTTGCGGCGCACCCGTTTGCCTTGCGTGGTCATAAGCTTAATGCCCTTGTCTGTCAGGACCGCAATTTCTTCATCCTGTACAAATAAAACATCGCGGGTATGCGGCAGCAGCGCAGGTATATCAGAGGCAATAAAATTTTCCTGCTTGCCGATCCCCAGGATCAAAGGACTGCCGCGGCGGGCGGCGACCAATTTTCCCGGTTCACGCTGGCTGACCACTGCCAAGGCAAAGGTCCCCTTGATGCGTGCCACAGCCCGGCGGACTGCTGTTTCCAGCGGCACCTTGCCGCGATAATATTTATCAATCAAATGGGCAAACACTTCCGTATCCGTATCTGAAAGAAAACAATAGCCCTGCTTCTCAAGTTCTTTATGCAAACCGCGGTCATTTTCAACAATACCGTTGTGCACAACAGCCAGCGTTCCCTTATTATTCGTATGCGGATGCGCATTGTCTTCATTGGGCCGGCCATGAGTTGCCCAACGCGTATGCCCCACACCTGTCACTGCTGTCATCGGCGCTTTTTCCACCAAGCGCACCAGCTTATACAATTTCCCTTCACTCCGCCGCAGCGTCAGCTTGCCTTTGGAAATGACTGCCAACCCGGCCGAGTCATATCCCCGGTATTCCAGTCTTTGCAACCCATCCAGCAAAATCGGAACCGAATTACGGTGCCCCACATATCCAACAATCCCGCACATACCCCACCTCTTCTATATATCCTATTAAAATAAATTTTAAAATCACGACTAACCAGCTGGTTTCCCTAAAGACCCTGTTTCTAAATCACTTAGAGTGCTGATTTTCAAAGAAAACTGATCCTGTATCCGCACGATAGAGCCGGTTTTGACGATACAACGCCATAATGTCCTATCAATACTGAAGCTGCGTTTTTTTCTTTGGGAAAGAGCAACCCGATTGACCCGTACGCCTGAATTCATTTCACCAAATCCAGCATATCCCGTACCGCACAATCAATTCCGACCAGCGCTGAACGCGCAATAATATTATGACCGATATTCAAATCTTCGATCCCGGCAATCCCCGCCACCGGGGCCACATTCTGGTAGGTCAATCCGTGACCCGCATTGACACGCAATCCTTTTTCCTGTGCCAAACGCGCACCAACGACAAGCAGCTGAAATTCTTTCCGAATATCCGCCTCTTTTTTCGCCCGGGCATAGGCGCCGGTATGTAATTCTACAAAGTTGGCACCTGCCTCTGCGCCGGCAGTAATCTGCTCCGGCGTAGGATCAATAAACAAAGAAACCGTTATCCCGGCTCTTTGAAGACGTAAAATCATAGGTTGCAGCTTTGCCAATTGATTGGCAACATCCAAACCGCCCTCCGTGGTAAGTTCCTCGCGTTTTTCCGGAACCAAAGTGCATTCCTCCGGTTTAATTTTTGTCGCAATTTCAACCATTTCAGGCGTGGCCGCCATCTCAAGATTAAGTTTGGTTTTCACAATTTCGCGCAATAAAAAAACATCACGATCCTGGATGTGCCGCCGGTCTTCCCGCAAATGCACCGTAATCCCTTCCCCGCCGGCTTGCTCCACCAAAACAGCCGCGGCAATCGGGTCCGGTTCCAATTCCTTACGCGCCTGGCGCAAGGTTGCAATATGATCAATATTTACACAGAGGTTAGCCATGTGATGATCCTCCTTTTGCCGTGGCCGATTTTGGCAGCCACGGCATCACCGATACGATGCGCCCACAGCTCGGCCTGCTCACCGGTCTCAGCTTCCACCATGACACGCGCCAAAGCTTCGGTTCCGGAATAACGCAGGTTGACCCGGCCGCGGTCTTTAAGCGCTTTTTTTGAGGCTTTAACCTCGTCGCTTACTTGCTTGATTTTCATTAAATCCGGGCGGCGCTTTACCGGGATATTAACCAGTAGTTGCGGAAAATCACGCCATCCGCCTGCCAATGCCGAGAGTGGCCGGTTGGTTGCTTTCATCACATCCAAGACTTCCAGTGCGGTCAGCAGTCCATCCCCTGTCTGGCTTAAACGCGGCAGTAAAATATGCCCGGACTGTTCTCCGCCCAAAACCAATCCTTTTTTCTCCATCGCTTGAGAAACATAGCGGTCCCCTACCGTGGTACGCAACAGATGGATCTTTTTTTCTTTTAAATAAAGTTCCAGCCCCAAATTACTCATCACAGTCGAGACCACAGTCCGTTTGGCCAGCTGCCCTTTCCGGGCGTAATGCATTGCCAGGATCCCTAAAATACGGTCGCCATTGACCACCCCGCCTTTTTCATCAATAAGCATGACCCGGTCACCATCACCGTCAAACGCCAGACCGGCCTGGAATCCACCAGAGCGGACTTTCCGGATCACGCTTTCCAGATGGCAGGACCCGCAATGGTGATTGATATTGATCCCATCGGGCTGATCGTGCAAATAGGTGGCCTTGATACCCAAGGCATCAAACACCGGTGGCACCGTACGACAGGTAGCGCCATTGGCAAGGTCCGCCGCCACCTTGAGCCCCTTTAATTTCCGGTCAACAAAACGCTTGATCAAATCCCGGGTATACACCCGGGCTGCCTCGCCAAAACAATCAACAATGGTCCCTATTTGGATACCGGTTTGGGGATGATTCCGCCTGGCTGCGTGCAGTTTTTTTTCTAAAACCGCCTCGCTTTTTTCCGGAAATTTCCCGCCGGTGGCGGCAAAATATTTGATCCCATTATCTTCCGCGGCATTATGTGACGCTGATATAACAATCCCTGCATCCAGCTTGTAATGACGTGTCAATTGAGACACCGCCGGTGTGGGAATCACACCAAAACGCATCACATGCGCATTGCCGCTGGCCAACCCGGCGCTGAGCGCCGCAGCCAGTGCGGGTGAAGAAATCCGGGTATCCCATCCCAGACCGATATGCACCCGCCGCTTAAATTGCGCGGACAAAACCTCGGCTGTGATCTCGCCTAAGCGGAGCACTTCCGCCACATCCAAAGGACCCTGATTCGCCAACCCGCGGATCCCATCCGTTCCAAAATATTGTTTACTCCCTTTTTGCATACACATCTCCCTCAACTATCATCCAAATCCACGAATGCCATTGTATTGAAAATATTGAGGGTTATAGTAGCATAGGCATGATAGGGGCGCAAATAAAATCAATTTGCCCGCTCTAAAGAGCGGGCAACCCAAGAAAGTTCCGGACTTCAATCATCTATCCTGTCAGGGAATTAGGCTATGCTTTATAAAAAATCATTATTACACTCCCGCATCATCCGCAGCCAACACACTAAAACGATTGAAAAACAGGATTATTTAAGTCCTCAGAATAAAACCAAAACACAATAAACCACAGATGATATAAATTCACTATGATGAAAAAAGTCCGTACTTAACTATACAATACACAGCCCGAAACGCATCTTTCAGGCTTATCTTCTTTCCTTCTTCATATGAACGACCATGATAAGATATGCCTGCTTCGTAAAACCGCAAACCTTTTTTAGCCAGTTTAATCGTCATTTCCGGTTCAATCCCAAAGCGTTTTTCATAGAGTTTGATGCTCTGAATATGTTCCCTTCTGAATGCTTTATAACAGGTCTCCATATCCGACAAATTAAGATTACACATCATATTGCAAAGCGTGGTCAATAATTGATTCGCCACATAATGCCAGTAAAAATGAATCCGGCGGTATTTGGCGGTTATAAACCGGCTGCCATAAACCACATCGGCTTCATCCTTTATAAACGGCACCATTAAATCATAGTAATCCTGCGGATCATACTCAAGATCCGCATCCTGAATAATCACCACTTCATTTTTAGCATGTTTAAACCCTTCACGAATCGCTCCGCCTTTTCCGGAATTTCCAGGCAGGGTGATTATTTTCAAATCCTGATCCTTGAGCCCTTCTAAAATATCAGCGGTTTTGTCTTTTGAGCCGTCATTGACCACAATGATTTCTTTTTCAATCTCAACTGCCCTGACGCGATAGATTATCTCGGCAATTGTTCTTTCTTCATTGTAAGCCGGTATAATGACTGATAGTGTTGGATAATTCATTTTTTCCATCAAATGCTCCTATATATATTTCATGAGATCGCTCTTCAAAAAAAACAACTGAATTGTAGCAAATCTGTCCTCTTTAATCAGTCCTTCTCTGTGTTTTTTCGTTCTTCGCCAATCTTACTCCGACATTTCCCGGGACAACCACGCGGCCGATTAGTTGCAACATATTTAATTGCATTTACTTTTGCCCAATTTTAACAGGAGTCGAAAGGATAGTTTGGCCTTTATTTTTTTTAAAAACTGATAAAATCTTGGCACCTTTAACACGTACAGAATAAAACTCGTTTTTATAATGATATTCATTTTTTCTGGTACGATATCCACCAAAAATATAGTCCGCTTCCTCTCTTAGTTTGACATAGCTAAGACGTGCCTGTTGTTCCGGACTAAGTAGAAAGCGATTGGTTCTAGCGGGTGTAGTATCTGCATATATCTTGATAGAATCACTTTGGTCGTGTTTTAAAATATATTCCAGAGCCTGCTTATTCGACAGACCCCAATAGTCCATTTCAAAGTTAAATCGCGCTCCACTTATTCCACCAACCAGTTTATTAAAGTACACATTTTGATAAGGATGATATGTAATCATTGAAAAAATAATTGGTGAAAAAATGATTGCTACAAAAACAAAAGAAGTTGCTTTTATAAAACGAAACGAAAGTGATTGGATTAATTTTAAAAACACTTTGTAAGAAAACCGAATTCCTAAAATCGCTAATAGTAGCAAGGCCGGATAAATAAAAAACATTTGCCGCCAAGCATCATATACAGTTGAGCGAAAAACAATAATTGATAGTAATGGAACAAAAAACCATAAAAGCGGGAGAACAAATGGATGAAATTCAGCATAAGCACGATTTTTCCGACTAATTACTTTTACGACAAAATCAATAATTCCCACAAGAAAAAAGAATAAATAAACCAGCGGTGTCGTAATCGAAATCCATATCGGAATATAAGAAAAAGGTAATTTTGTTGCCTTTATTATTTCACCATCAAATAAAACAGATTGGCCCCAGGGGAATTTCGCCATGACTATAAAAGCAGCCACAAAACTCTTTATTGGATCATTCCACAATGGGGGCTGAAATAATATTGTAAAAATAAATGACCCTACAATGTAAGTAAGGAAATGATTTCTAATAAAGATTGAAAATTTTTCCTTTTTAAACAAACTATTAAAAAACATCATTGAAAAAGTTAACGGTAAAATCAGGATTCCCAAAATGCGAATATCTATACAAATACTAGTTGTGACCGCATGAATTAATGCCCAGAACCATGTCTTTTTATCTGCAAACTTAACTAAAGTAAACATTGCAATAATAAAACTCGATAAAAAGGGTATATCTTTTGAATTATAGAAAGCATGTGCAAATATTCTAGGACTAAGAATAAGCATGGTACAGCCCAAAAGCGCCAATCGCCAATCTTTTAAAAAAAACAGACACAATAAATAAAAGAAAATGACACTAATGTAAAAATATATGAAAGTAATCAGATGGCGACTATGATATATCTTCTGAGTATCTGTTAGATGAAACGTTTTCTCACTGGCATATAAAACCAGTTCAAAAAAAGCCCCATAGTGCCTATCTCGATACGTTAATAATTGTTCATCATGATCAGCTATATAATTCCATATGATTTCGCCATAACCTTTCTGTATAGGTTCGTCCCATGAAAGCCCGTAATGCTTATAAATGCTTATTCCGATCATTAGGAAAAAAACAAAATAGATAATTGGAATAATTGTTTTTAGACTCAGCTTCACAATATATCTCCTGATTATTCCTTTTTTTCTAGCAAGAAGTGTAAAAAAACGACTTAAACCTTTTTCTTTTTATAGGTCTCTTTCCCAATCAAGTATGACATATTTCACAATTTCTATTTGATTCACTTTTTCATTCGAATATTCAGTGTGTCCTAGGAGACTGAATATTTAGTCGTTTTTATCATACCCGCACGCAGTAAGCGGGTATCCAGTGACTTTTAATTTCTTTAAAATCAAAGCGTGTGGATTCCCGACAAGAGCATGCGGGAATGACAACATAATAAAACAAACTAAATGCTCAGGCTCTTAGTAGAAATAATATTATATGTGTATATGTTCCTTATACCGGATTTTTATTTCAACATTTTTTTATTTAAAATCCCGCTTAAAAATTGCGGATCACGCCAATCCCACAATCTCTTCGGATCTTGATCAATATTCGTTGGAACAAAATTCCAGTATCGTCCAGATTCCCGGACTGCACCATTACCATTTATTACAATGCTGGTAAATGCCAGCAATAAAAAAACTACCCAAGAGGCTTTTTTCCATCTCCAGGATTGAATATCCATTTGCATGAAAGGGACCATGAAATAGATTAAATAAGGAACCATATCAGAAAACAAACGATAACCAAAAGAGTGTCCTCCCCACCACATGGGCCAAATGGAGATCACTATCCAGTGCAACATGATAATAGCAATAAGAAAATAATCTAATCTCTCAACTTTATGAAACTTTATTTTTATAATAAATCCAATTATTGAAAATATAAATATAGGCGAAAATACTAATAGCCCTCTGGCTGGACTAAACATATTCCCGGATAACCCCACTAAAAACTCAGACCAGGCAAACCCTATTTCAGGTTGATAATAAGGCGAAAACAAAGAATGATAAACACTTAAGTTGTGTAATAAAAACGGAACAGCAATTACGGATGCCCATAAAAGATAACGCAAAAAATATTCTCGATGTTGCCAAAAAATATATATAGTAAGAAGTATAACCGAAAGACTATTGGTGGGACGTGTTATATATGCCATCGCTAATGTCAATCCGGCAAATTGAACAAACTCAGGACGCTGCTTTGCCTTTATAATAAAGAACAAAGTCAAAATGAGCATCATCATCGATGGTCCGTGTTGCCATAGTGCGCGGCTTGCTGTTGGCCAGGCTGCGGTACCAAAAGCAAATATGGCCGTAAGCAGCAAGCTTCTTTTCCTGCCCAAAAAAAGACGAATTAACCCAAACATCAGCACGACTGTCAAAGACATATAAAAACAAGCTATAAAAAATTCCAAACCAGTAGGATATTTCCCTTTAAAGTACTCATTGAAATCAAATTTATCTGTCGCGCCAGTAGTTGACCCTAGTGCCAGTACGCGACGAAAAGTCAAATCCGCAACAAAAACAAATGGCAATGCCATGACAGAAGAACCTATTGGATACTGAGAATAATAGTGTCCGAAATGCTTTTCCACCTCGCGTTTTCCTTCGTCCTCAAAAAATTCCATATATTCATCTATATCTGTGTTGTGTTCCTGGATAATGCTCATCGCGGTATATAAAGACCACCGCGAATCATAAGGCCAATAAACAGCTTTAGAAAAATATATCGTGAATACTGAAAAAAATATAATTAACAAAAATATTGTATTATTTACTTTAAACATCTCTTGCCTCTTTACATATTGGATTTTTAAATCCTAATTTCTATTCCTACCAATACAAATTGAATAAATATACTTTATTACTAATTTGGTGGGATATCTAAATACTATTGCTAATTATAGTTAGTGCTTAAAATGAATAATAGGTCGCCCTTTTAAATCAACTTCCGTTTTTTTGCCGTAAATAACCATTATAATAAGCAATATATATCTTTGCTGAATAAAATTAATACCCGATTGCAATCCAGCTAAAACCAGCATTAGCTCCAGCTGTCCCATCTGAATTAAAAATATGAATATATGCTATATTATCATCAGAATCATCAACGTATCCAGCAGCTTCTCCACCATTACTTAATGATCTTCGTGAAACAATCAATACCGGTTTATGTGTAAATACATTACTAAACGTTATTGTCGCATTTCCGAATTCATTTGTCATTCCAGTCCCCACCATAATTTTTGGCTGTACCCATTCACTGCCTGCACTATCATAAACCTTCGGTGCAAAAGATGCGTTGGTCTGTGTGACCGATCCTGCGAGCGCTCTTAAAAAATCAGTTGAATCAAGATTATCCAGCTGTCCTGCATTCGTGGCGCTGGTGGCACTGGTGGCGGTATCTGCGCTGGTGGCGTTCCGCGCACGAAAAGCATACCCCACACTGGTCAACTTTTTCCTGGGCGTCATCTCCGTATCAGGATTAACGGTGATACCCAAATAATACTCTTCATTAAAATCAAAGCTCGACAAATCCATGGGTGAACTCGCCGCACCTATCTGAATATTAAAATAACCGTTCTTTGTATCCACACTATGCACTTCACTCCCAATAACATTGGATGGACTTGATGCTACCGGATCATTGTATAGGGTAATGGTCATAGCATACGTACCGTCGGCATATGGATCGCCCGAATGATTTGTTAAACGTCCTTGGTAATTGATCACATTGGGAATTGCCGCCAATGCCATCTGCGTCGCGAGCAACACCAGGCCTATTGACCAAACTATGGTTTTCTTCATTTTAAGCCTCCGCTTTGTCCCTATTTCACCAGGGCAATTTTTTTCTTCACGATTGTGGTTTTACCATTATTTCCTTTGGCCTTAATCAGCATGATATAAACGCCATTTGCAAGATTGGACACATTCCACCGCCAATAATTTTTCCCCGCCGGTTTCATATCCCATCGCTTGGAAATCACAAATTGATTACTGGTGGTATACACCTTAATCTCAACATCTGCGGCTTCTGATAAATGAAAGTAAATATGCGCGGTATGTCCGCGAATCGGATTGGGTGCTGCATACACCCATTTTTTCGATAAAATCTCTTCCCCAAAATTCCTTATAGGTGTTTGCGTGGGTGAGGGGGTTGATGTAATCGTTGCTGTGGGTGTCGCCGTCGGCAGAGGAACAACAAAATCATTATAATAACCGGATTGCAGTATCGATATCTCATCATTGCACTGACCGATCAATGGCTCACCAATCGAATCCACAATATCATATGTAGCCGACGTAGATGTATTGCCACCCGCATTGAGAATAGACTCATCTATAACATAAATCGCAGATTGCATCGCACTGACGGAAGACGAAATTAGAAACAACATTAAAACTAATAAATATTTCATGATATCCCTCTTCATTTAAGTGTCAAAATTGTAGCAAAATCACAAAATTAAACCAACATAATATAGAACAAATTCTCTGGTTGTATTTCATTCATTTCCGGGCATCCACGGACCGGAGGAAGATCACACCACCCCTCTGATTTCTCTTTTCGACTTTTCTTTGTTGCTGCCGGAGTTCAAATATAAGGTATTAACCGGACATTTGAACTCCGACACGCATCATTTATCAAAGCGTGCTTTTTATCCCCGCTTTATTTTACGACATTCTTCTTCAACCAATATTGCATCCACAAATCAGCCTGTTCGGTTGCTTCATCACACAGAGGAATAATTTTAGCAGTATCAAATGCACCTCCAAATGAATATTTAATTTTGCTCATGGACTCAGCTTCGACGGAATGATTAATCGCAACGTTTCCTTCCCGATCAAGAATTGATAAAGTAACAGTGCACTTAACCGCCAACTTACCAAAACCCAAAAACTCTCCACCTATTTTAGATAAACGGTATTCGGCGGATAAAAAAAGCACACCATCAATATCGGGCATCTGTTCGAGACTGGCTTTAATAGGATTTAAATCAAAGGTTGAAATCGCAATATATCCGGGAGGAGTCGCTACATTAAATGGCTTTAAAAAGAAATTTTCATTTTTTTTGATGGCCCGATAATGTGGTTTCATAATAATACTTTTTTCATCGGCAATTTCGCTGGGTAAAATCGAAGGATATAGGGTAAAAATAGTCTTGTGCAACTTCATTGCCATGGGAAATAAATCAAAATTTTTCTGATTCGAGCGCTTATTGATATCAAAAACAATTGAAGTCAGCTCACTTGTATCAATTCGTTTGTCACAGTAAACTGTCATAACCGCGATTTTTTTTAATTGCTGCAGGTAAATGGGATTAACCGTGCTTTTATTCAATCCTACTGACGCACAAGAACTCAGCAGTGGAACAATAACTATTAATCCTAATAGAATATTTTTATTTCTCATACGTTCCTCCTTTAGCGAATGATAAAATCCGAAACATACAATACCCCCTTATAATAATGTTTTTTCTTCCTATTCCGTTAGACTAATTTTTAAAGAAATCCATGCATATAAAAGCACATATTTATATTTTTTTTAGTGAGCATATTGAGGTCAAAATGGGGGAGTTCCGGAGTGATAACGGTTTTGTTGCAATCATGAATCACCAAGGTAATTGCCGGGACAACACAGTTGTGAAATTATTTTGTCATACACTGAAAACGGAACACGTGTACTGGCGCCACTATCAAGCAAGATCAGAAGCCGCAACAAATTTATTTGATTATAGCGAGACAGGTGTAGACGTCACTCGTATTTGGGATTTAAAAATCCAGCTGAATATGAGAGGATGCGAAAAGCATCTTGAAATTATGTCCATTTCATCGAGGGAAGATCACTCCGCCCCAGCTAAGGCCAGGCCTGCCCGGTACATACCGGGTGTCAGGCGAATACTAGCTCTGTACACATGTCCTGTTTTGGTTTTAACATTTTATAGATTTAAACTTCCCCTGATTTAGTGGACCGGAGTATTTCAGCGAGTTTGACCTCAAGCCGCATGTAAAGCTACTTTCGTGATGC
>JAIORK010000027.1 GCA_021108215.1 bacterium
CCTCTCGTTTCCCGATTGCTTCAACTCCATTCTAACCTTTCCTCCTGATTGGAGGTCCGACATTATTTATACCCTTACGATATGTCGTCGTGGGTTGCCGGAAATTGTTCGGCAATTTAAATCGTTTTCATCCAGGAAAATCAACCAATTGCGCGGCACACCAGGTCATCCTGTCTGGCAACGCAATTACCACGACCGCATCATCCGCAATGACAGAGAATTGCGCCAATACCGTGAATACATCATAAATAATCCAATGAATTGGGAAATGGACTGGGAATATACATAATTTTATTGATGTTCCTATGATTTTTATAAAAAACCCAAAATGATTTGTGTCTGTTTTAAACTGGGATTTCGTGAATTAATAATGTTCTTATAAAACAAGCATATTAACGTGTTCGTCTGCCGAATGATTTTTCTGGAAATAAATGGAAAAAAAACAAAAAAACGTTGACAGAAAATAGGAAATTGCATATACTCCTATCTCCTCGTGTAGCGGCTGCATGTTGCGGTCTATATATGAGGAATAAATATGCATCCGTTTTTTGTACAGCGGGGAGGAATTTGTAAGTTTTGAATCAGGTTTTTTTGCTGGTTCGCTTATGAAGAAACCACGTTCTCAGGCCGAAAGGTTTCAGGGCGAAGGTCTTCCCACAGTACTGAATGCAAAAGTCGCTGCAGCAAGGCGTAGCGTGATTGCTTTTCATTTAAAAGACGGATGTTTATCCGTCTTTTTTTTTACATTTTTTTTATGGAGGGCAGTATGCCGACCATCAACCAGTTAGTGAACAAAGGACGCAAGGTGATCAAGAGAAAAACCAATTCACCGGCGCTGAAACGCTGTCCGCAACGTCGTGGTGTTTGCGTGCGTGTGTACACTGTGACACCTAAAAAACCAAACTCAGCGTTACGTAAAGTGGCCAGGGTTCGTTTGACTCACGGTATGGAAGTTACCTGTTATATTCCGGGTGAAGGCCATAACCTGCAGGAGCATTCGATCGTATTGGTCCGGGGCGGCCGTATTAAGGATCTTCCCGGCGTGCGCTATCATATTGTACGGGGGACACTGGATACAGCCGGTGCAGCCAATCGTAAACAAGGACGTTCCAAATACGGATTGAAACGTCCCAAAAAAGCCAGTTAATCCGTAAGGAGGATTCGGATTTATGCCTAGAAGAAAAGAAGTCGCCAAACGTGAACTGGAAAATGATCACCGCTATAACAGCCCGGTGGTGACCAAATTTATCAATAATATTATGAAGGGCGGCAAGAAGAGTACTGCTGAGAGAATTTTTTATGGTGCACTGACGATTATGAAAGAAAAAAACGGTGACCCAACCCTCAATACATTTAAACAGGCACTGGAAAATGTCAAACCCCAATTGGAAGTGAAATCACGCCGCGTAGGTGGTGCGAATTATCAGGTTCCGATTGAAGTGCGCACGGAGCGGCAGCTATCGCTGGCGATTCGCTGGCTCAAAGATGCTGCCACAGCACGTAAAGGTAAAAGTATGAAAGAGCGTTTGGCAGCGGAATTTTTGGAAGCATCGGCAAATCAGGGCGCTGCGGTGAAGAAAAAAGAAGATACCCATAGAATGGCTGAGGCCAACAAAGCCTTTGCTCATTACCGGTGGTAATAGGTAAGGGCCGGGCTCGGAACTAAGGTTTTAGGAGATTATTACGTTGGTAAAGTCATTAGATTTAGCCAAGATCCGCAATATTGGGATCATGGCACATATAGATGCTGGGAAAACCACCATCACGGAGCGTGTGCTTTATTACACCGGCCGGTCGCATAAGATCGGTGAGGTTCATGAAGGGACCGCGACGATGGATTGGATGGTACAGGAGCAGGAAAGAGGGATTACCATTACCTCTGCTGCAACCACTTGTTCCTGGGATCATCATACCATTAATATCATTGACACACCTGGTCACGTTGATTTTACGGTTGAGGTTGAGCGGTCATTGCGGGTATTGGATGGCGCGGTGGCGGTTTTTGATGGTGTGAGTGGTGTCCAACCGCAGTCTGAAACAGTCTGGCGCCAGGCAGATAAGTATAATGTCCCGCGGATAGCGTTTATCAATAAGATGGACCGCGTGGGTGCTGATTTTATGGCATCGGTACGCAGTATTCGCGAGCGCCTGGGTGCCCGGGCGGTTCCGATTCAGGTACCGGTTGGCGCAGAAGCTGATTTTCGGGGAATTGTCGATTTAGTGGAAATGAAGCAGATCGTATGGACCGGCGAAGAACTGGGTGCCAAATTTGAGGAAATTGAGATTGATGAGACACTTTTTTTTATTGCCCGGAAAAAACAAGAAAAATTGATTGAGGCACTGGCTGATTTTGATGATGTGTTGATGGAGAAATTTCTCAATGCAGAAGAGATTCACCCGGTAGAGATTAAAATCGCATTGCGCAAGGCGGTTCTCACCGGGCAATTAACCCCGGTGCTTTGCGGCACTGCATTTAAAAATAAAGGTGTTCAGCCTATGTTGGATGCAATTATTGATTATTTACCTTCGCCGCTGGATGTTCCGGCAATCGATGGGTTTACGCCGGGAACGGATAATAAGGAAGAACGGCTCGCGCAGGTAGATGCGCCGTTTTCGGCATTGGCATTTAAGGTGATGACTGATCCGTATGTTGGGAAATTAACTTATTTCAGAATTTATTCCGGCAAGGCGACTGCGGGTTCGTATATTGAGAATTCCACACGCGGCAAGCGGGAACGGCTTGGTCGTATTTTGCGCATGCATGCCAATAAACGTGAGGAAGTGGCGGAAGTTTCTGCCGGTGATATTGTTGCGGCGGTTGGATTGAAATATACCACCACCGGCGATACGCTGGCGGATGAAGATCATCCGATTGTGCTGGAATCAATGACATTTCCGGAGCCGGTTATTTCAGTGGCTATTGAACCGAAAACCAAGGTTGATCAGGATAAATTGGGCAGTGCTTTGCAGAAACTCTCTGAAGAAGATCCTACCTTTAAGATTCGGTCTGATGAGGAAACCGGACAGACACTGATTTGGGGTATGGGTGAGTTACATCTGGAAATTATTGTTGACCGGCTTTTACGCGAATTCAAGGTTGAGGCAGCGGTGGGTAAACCACAGGTTGCTTATCGTGAGACGATTAAAAAGACCGTGGAGCAGGAGACGAAATTTGCCCGTCAGTCAGGTGGGCGTGGTCAGTTTGCCCATATCTATATTCGGCTGGAACCACAGGAAACCGGTAAAGGGTTTGAGTTTAAGGATTCGATTAAGGGTGGATCGGTTCCCAAGGAATATATCCCGGCAGTTGGCCATGGTATCAGGGATGCATCGCAGTCAGGTGTGTTGGCGGGGTATCCGGTCGTGGATTTTAAAGTCACACTCTATGATGGATCCTACCATGAGGTGGATTCTTCGGAAATGGCATTTAAAATTGCCGGTTCCATGGCGTTTAAGGAGGCCTGCAAAAAGGCGACGCCGGTTTTATTGGAGCCGATTTTTTCAATTGAAGCGGTTACACCTGAGGACTATATGGGTGATGTGCTGGGCAATCTTAACTCCCGGCGCGGACGAATTGAGGGTATGGAAAAAAAGACAAATACCCAGGTGATTCACGGACATGTGCCGCTCTCGGAGATGTTTGGTTATGCAACTGATCTTCGTTCCATGACCCAGGGCCGTGCTACTTTTACCATGCAGTTTTCACATTATGCAGAAGTGCCCAAAAGCATTGCTGAGGCGGTTGTAACCAAGGTTCGTGGATAGGTGATTGTGTAGGTGAATCATCCCGTTCGATCTCCCGATAGGTCGGGGGTGTTCTGTAAAAGGCGAATACTTCGTCTCTACAACAGGAGGAAGACATGGCAAAACAAAAATTTGAACGTAACAAACCGCATATCAA